>CAJXCW010000131.1 GCA_913051705.1 uncultured bacterium | reverse complement strand
TTCATAACCAGCTTAATCCTTCGATCCATACTTCCTGTCACCAGCATCGTTTTATCCGGACTGAACGCCACGGCCGTCACCGCGTCCTCATGCTCAACCGCCAACCGGTAGATCTGGTCCTCTTTAAAATCCCAGACCCAGACGGTCCGATCCGCACCGCCGCTGGCCAGATATTGCCCATTTGGGCTGAAGTCCAGACACCATACTGCACCCGTATGTTGGGTAAGGGTGGTTTTGATCTGATGGTCGATATGGCCCTCTATGATTGATTTGACCGACCAGACGATAGTGTCACCGTCTTCACTGCCACTGGCCAGATAGTCACTTTGAGGATTGAAAGCCACCGAGAGTACCGGTCCACTATGATCGGTTAAGGTCTGAAGTGCTACCCCTCTGGTTACGGCCCACAGTTTGACGGTCCCATCCTGACTGGCGCTGGCCAATATTTTCCCGTCCTTGCCGAAGGCGATGTCCGTCACCCGCCCGCGATGTCCGGTCATCGTGGCCAGGAGTCTGCCTTTTCTCACCGACCAGAGTTTAATCGTACTGTCAAAACTGCCGGTCGCCAGAACGGATCCGTCCGGACTGAAATCCACAGAGGTTACGCCATACCGGTGTCCCTTCAGCGTATACAAAAGTTTGCCATCTTTAACACGCCACAGTTTGGCGGTATTGTCCGAACTTGCGGTTGCGATGATCTCGTCGTCCGGACTGAACGACAGATCCCACACCGCCTTTTGATGACCGGACAGCGTCCGTTTCGGTTTGCAGGCAGGCATGGACCAGAGGATGACCGTCTTATCCCAGCTTCCGCTTGCCATCAAATTTGAATTGGAAGTGAAATCGATGGAACTGATGCCGTGTGTATGATTCGTTAATGATTTCAATTCTACGCCTGTGAGCTTCTGTGCGTTTGACCCGTCTGCCCAGACGGTCATCACGCCGAGTGCGATCAACGCGGTTGTCCAGTGATGCTGTTTCATGATAATCTCCTCGTGTCAATACTCCGAAATGAGCACCGTGTTGCCCTGCGAACCACTGATGAGTCCTGGAATAGCTATCCGGATATCCTATTGCAATTCAATCACTTACAAGAAAATATCAATAGGATATGCGACTGCGTTCTACACACATCAGTTGCTTAGCGTTCGTTATGGTTCCTTTACTACTCAAGGATGAGAGTACAGGTATATGGTTTCCATGATACTTTTATATTCGGCCGATTACGGAAAATCCTTTAGACCTATCCGCACCGGGCCACTGCAACTCGCCTCTATTCGCTGGTCATACCGAAACTATCGAAGGAATTTGCTGTCCTGATGGGCGTGGTCATATCCTACGGGAGATAGACAAGAGCCTGTCGCGCCTTCAGATGGATTATGTCGATATCTACCTGCTCGACCATCCGGACCCTGCTACACCGATTGAGGAAACGCTGGACGCATTGAATGATCTTGTACAACAGGGTAAGGTCCGCTATGTGGGGTGCTGCAATTTTTCCGCCTGGTAGGTGTGTAAAGCGCTGTGGGCGACCGACCGAAATCGCCTAGTACCCTTTATGTGTGTGCAGAATCCTTATAATCTGCTCGGTCGGTCGCTTGAGGAGGACATGATTCCGTTCTGTCGTTCGGAGGGCGTGGGGATCTTGGTGTATAGTCCCCCTGTCATTAGGATTGCTGTCGGGGCTCTATCGCCTTGATACGTCGCCACCAGCCGGCACATACTGGGCAAACAGGCTGGATCGATATTTCTGAAATGGGGGACATTAATTGCGCAATCTATACGAAGCATGTATTAAGGCGTGAAAATGAATTAGCGACCGAAACTTAATTATATTAATCAATAATGTCAAGTGTAATATGTGATCAGGTAGCAAGAAGTAGAAAATGATCTGATGACCTGCGCCCAGGAGATCGGGAATCATATCGGATGTGCGTTGGCCGCTCGTTGCCTGGCCAGCGGGATGCAGAATTAAAGATCTATAGATCTATAGATTTAACGAAAGTATGTTGCGGTTGGGAGAATATTTACTTGCCTACTTGAACTCTGGATCGTATAGAATATTTAAACCCACATGTTTATTTTTATTCATAAGTCAGTAATTCCGTCGTTTTCAAAGGGGAATCTTATGAAAAAGTCTACCTGGTTCAGTGGATGTCAGATCATTATCGGGCTCCTTGTTCTGACAAGTCAATCTGTTGTAGCGCAAGAAGCGGATCTTATATTGCGAAACGGCGTCATCTGGACGGTTGATGACGCTAATCCTCAAGTAGAGTCGGTTGCTACGCTGGATGGACAGATCATTTATGCCGGGTCCAATTCGGGCGTAGGAAAACATATCGGAGACCGTACCAGGGTGATCGACCTGAAAGGGAAATTTGTGGTGCCGGGATTCAACGATAACCATGTCCATTTTGCCGGTACAGGTCGCCTTCTGTACGGCCTCAATCTGCTCGATGTGTCTGATGAACAGAATTTTATTGCCCGTATTCGAGAAGTGCACCAACGATACGCACCCGGTACCTGGATTACCGGCGGGGACTGGTCGGCTTATGAGACCTGGGCCGCCGGTGATGTCGCCGCCGCCGGACGCATCGTAGATCCGAATGATTCCTACGGCAATCTGTTTACCCCGAATAAGGCCATGATCGATGCCTTTACAGCGGATCGACCAGTGCTGGTCCGGCGGTTCGATCGTAAAGTGTATATGGCCAACAACAAGGCGCTCGAGATGGCCGGGATTACGAAAGGGATGCCCGACCCGGAGGGCGTCATCGTCGAACGGGATGCCGGCGGCGAACCGACTGGTATTCTGAAGAATCCTGTCAAAGGCGCTGTGGAATCGACAGTTCTTGTACGGGATGAGGTGCGCCGTCATTTCAGGGTTATGATCCCGCCGGCATCTCGCGGTCAGCAGATCAAGGAGACCTTATGGACCTGGGAGCAGATGGCTCAGGTCGGCGTAACGAGCTATTCGGATGTAACCTCCGGTCCCATACAACTCGATATCTACAGAGAATTACGGGAAGAGGGTCTGATGACTGCCCGCGTGCGTTATCGTCCTACGCTGGAAGAATGGGATGATATGGCCAACATCGGCATCAGGGTTGGATTCGGTGACGAGTGGATCCGTCTGGGCGCCGTGAAAGCATGGATCGATGGGATCATGGGCAACAGTTCGGCACGATTCTACGAACCCTATACCCACAATCCGAGCAGTCGTGGTATCTGGCGTGATATCATGTTCCCGTTTGAACGCAGCCCGGACAATCCGGAGGACATGCAGAGCAATTTGGAACGCCTCGCCCTTGAGGCGGATAAAGCCGGGATTCAGCTTACGGTACACGCCATCGGCGATGAGGCCAACGGCTACCTGCTTGATATGCTGGAACGGATTATCGAAAAGAACGGCATCAAAGACCGCCGTTTCCGGCTGGTCCACGCACAGATTATGCAGCCGCAGGACATCGAACGGGCCGGAAAACTCGGTATCGTGGCCGAGGTGCAACCGTATCATTGCACCGACGATATGCGCTGGATGGAGGAACGTATCGGCCATGAACGTTCCCGCGGCGCTTATGCGTTCAAATCCATGTGGGATGCCGGTGTGGTTGTCTCCTTCGGCACCGACTCACCGGGCACCAACGCTTCCCGGTATTACCTGAATCCGATGTTGGGCTTATACGCCGCCGTAACGCGCAAGTCGATGGCCGGCGAACCCGCCGCCGGCTGGTTTCCCGAAGAAAGGATCACCATACAGCAGGCCATAAAAGCCTATACGTATAACACGACCTACGCCGCCTATGAAGAGGACATCAAGGGTTCGATCGCGGTAGGTAAACTCGCCGACTTCGCCGTATTGTCCGAAAATTTACTCACCCTTGATCCGGATAAAATCAAAGATGTGATCGTGATGTATACCGTTACCGGCGGAAAAGTCGTCTTCGAGCGGATGATGGCCCAGTGATTTAACGACCGGAAGGCGTGGTGAAAGGCGGATGGAAGGATGGAATGGATTTTAACATATGATTGAAGATATTAACAGTGCGGGGTTGCCACCTGGCCTTCTCCGGTTGATGGATAATGAAAATCCGTTGGGGCCGTCGCCGCTGGCACTCGAAGCCATCGAGAAGTATATGCAGGCGATTAACCGGTACGAATGGTTTGAGGCGGACGGTAATGGCGGTCTGCAACACCTGCATCCGGTGAACATGCTGATCCAGGCGTTGGCCAAGTCCGACGGTATCCCCCTATGCGATCCGTTCGCCCCGGAGGCGCCGCATCCTTATTTTATCTCTTCGGGGGTGGATCAAATCCTGAAGCTGCTGGCCGTGGCCTATCTGACGCCGGGTGACAGAGAGCTGATCGAGGCGGAGCCGGGATATGGGGAGATATCGGAGAAAGCGAGGCAGATTAACGACGGCGGCATCCCGACCCGTCTGGTTCGTGTGCCGCTGACAAAAGACCACGATCACGATCTGGATGCAATATTACAGGCGATCACCCCGAAGACCGCTCTGGTCACCATCACCAACCCGAACAATCCGACGGGTACGCTGCTGCCGTATGAAGCCCTGGAGCAGTTTATCGACGCCGTGCCGGAACATGTGGTCGTGATTATTGATGAAGCCTACCACCACTTTGTCCGGGATCCGAACTACCGGTCGGCCATGTCCCTGGCGACCTCCCGCGATAACGTCGTGGTCGTCCGGACATTTGCTAAAGTATACGGCATACGCGGAGTCCTTCTTGGCTATGCGATTACCAGTCAGGCCATCAAAAAGAAGATGTTGGTCTACAATCATGCCCGGGCCAGTCCGCTGGCCATCATGGCCGGTATTGCCGCGCTGGATGACCACGAGCATGTGCGACGCAGCAAGCAGGTTGTGATTGACGCCAAGGAACGCATGTATACGGCCTTCAATGAGATGGGACTGGCGTACATCCCGAGTCATACCAATTTTGTAATGGTACATGTGGAGCGAGACTCACAGGCTGTCATACAGAGCTTATTGGATCAGCGTGTGGCTGTTTCTCCACGCGGCAGTCAGGTGTTGAAGGGATGGATACGGGTCTCGGTCGGTACCCTGCCGGAGACCGAGGTCTTTCTCACGTCGCTGAAAACTGTTTTGGCGAAAATCTGATAAGCTATCGAAAACGACGTGGTATGGGGACCACCGTGCCTGAAGTTCGACCACACACGCCTGTTGAAGCCTACGAATCCGGACCGCCCGTACGCATTTTTTACGCTGGCCTGATCGGGCTTATGTTTGCTGCGATCGTGGGCGTATGGGGCGTGTTCGTGGGTAATCACCTCGGTTACTCAAAAACGACGGTCGCCCATATGCCGTCCTCGTTCCTTCTCCCTTTTTTCCTTCTGATTTTCGGTCCGACCCTCCTGATGCGACGACTGATGGCGCACCGGGCCTTAACAGCGCCGGAGCTCCTGATTATCTTCTGGATGGGGATGATCGCGTCGACGGCGCCCGACCGGGCGATGATCCGGTATCTGCTCGCCATCATTACCGTACCACATTACTTCGCCAGTTCAGAAAATCAGTGGGCCGAGATGTTCTTCGCGTATCTGCCTGAATGGGCCGTGCTGAGTGACGCCCGAGGGGCGGCCCGAGGCTTTTATGAGGGCCTTACGCCCGGCCAATCCATCCCTTGGTGGGACTGGGCGCTTCCTGTATTCTGGTGGCTGTCTTTCCTGGGCGCTATCCTGTTTACGGGCGCCTGTCTCATTGTCATATTACGTAAACAATGGATCGAACATGAACGGCTTCAGTTTCCGCTCGGCCAGGTGGCGATCCAGCTGCTCGGTGTTGATTCCGACCCATCGGACGGGAAAAGACCCCCGAAAGACCGTTCCATCTGGCCGGCATGCTACCGCACTCGGATGTTTCAGATCGGATGCGCAGGCACCTTTCTGATGATGGTGTGGAACTGCGGATCATTCTGGAACCTATGGGCGCCGTTTCCGATTACTGGAACGCCGACACTCTCCATCGTTTTCGGCCCGGCCTTTCCGCCGCTTGTCCTCCGTCTCGATGCTTTTATTCTGGCCTTTGCTTATTTCATTCATGTGGACATTCTGTTCAGTGTGTGGTTGTTTCAGCTCGTTAAAGTGCTGGAAGCCGGGATACTGAACCGGATAGGGATTCTGTCTACAGCCAGCACCGTGGTGCCGGGCGGTCTTGTTTCGATTCAATTCATCGGCGGCATGATCAGCTTTGTGCTGGTGGGGTTATGGATGGCCCGGCACCATCTGAAGGAAGTCTGGCATACCGCGCTGGGCCGCAAGACTTCCTTAAATAATCAAGAGGAACTCTTCTCCTACAGAATGGCCGTCGTCGGCCTGATCGTCGGTTTTGCCTACCTGATCGGGTGGTTGCATAGCGCCGGTTTATCCATCCCGATCACGCTGCTCCTGCTGTTTTTTCTATTTGTCTTTTACCTGGCGCTTGCCCGGGTGATCGCGGAAGCGGGGTTGGTGGATCTGGACCTGCCTATCAATGCCCATGCGTTTACCGTGGGGATTGTCGGTTCAAGCAACCTGCCTGCCGCAGACCTGACGGTACTGGGCCTGGGTAGCGCTTTTGCCCGAAACTGGCGGACGTTTACCATGGTCGGCATCTCACATGTAGCCTGGTTTCAGGATTATGTGGGAAGAGTGAAAGAGATTGGACGCCAACGTGATATAGAGCATACAATAAAAAAGGCAGGTGAGCCTGCCTTTCAAAAAAAGCAGATCGGTGGGACGTTTCTCTGGGTCAGTCTGGCCTTCGGCACGGGCGCGGCCTGGGCTTTGATTTATACCATCTCAGCCGGCTACATATCAGGGGCGCAGAATCTTCGTGCCAATCCTGGATTGCATTCCCCATTTTATCAGTTGATCGTCACCTGGATGAACAATGCGACGCAAATCAGTCCGTTGGAAATAGGTTTTCTTGTCATGGGCATGGTCATCAACAGCCTGATTATGTTCAGCCGGTATCTATTCACCTGGATACCGCTGCATCCCATCGGGTTTGTGGTCGCCGCGTCCGGCGACATTGGCCTGACCGTGTTCTCCCTCTTCCTGGCCTGGCTGATTAAAGTGATTATTCTTCGCGTCGGCAGTGTACGGCTTTATACCAGAGTACAACCGCTGTTTCTGGGGATACTGGTGGGCTATGTACTCGGCGTCGGCCTCTATTATACGGTGAACACCCTCTGGTTTGCGGACAATCCGTATGGGGCGGAGCTGTATTAGGGTTGACCTGGCCAGGTCAGCCGGTTACTCTGGTAAATTGTATGGACGGATTGTTAATATAGATACACAGCTTGGAAATATGGATATATGGATAGGGGAAATCACATATCATGGCAAAAATTATTGAGGGAGAGAGAATCGGTAAAACAGCACCTTTGAAGGTGGGTTGTGCGGCCGCCATCTTTGATGAATCTCATAAGAAACTCCTGCTGACACGTCGCAGCGACAACGGGCAATGGTGCTTGCCCGGCGGCGGCATGGAACCGGGTGAAAGCGCTGCGGAAGCCTGTGAGCGGGAAGTGCTGGAAGAAACAGGGCTTCACGTGACGGCAGACAAACTCATCGCTATTTATACGTCTCCGCACCGAATCATATCCTATGGTGAAAAATATAAATTTCAGTTCGTCTCGTTACAATTTGGCGCATCGGTGAAAAGCGGTCAATTAGGGTTGAGTGATGAAACCACAGAAGTCGGTTACTTCTCGGAGGAGGAGATCACCCGCCTGGACTTGATGCCGAATCATATCGAACGTATGCCTGATATCTTTGCTGAACAAACGGCTGCGTTTATTCGATAACTAATGTTTCGCAACAAAATAAACACACGCTTTATCCGCCGGAGACATATCCCAACCGCTCCCTTGAATGATCTATATCCACCCATCTGTATTTACTGTCCGTCACCCCGTAGCAGATCTCGAAGACCGGCGCTGCGGTGGCGTTGAGCGCAAGTTCGATGATATGCACAATGTCCTGATGGCTGCACCAGATCGACTCGGGAAAGGGACCGGATGCTGCATTTTCCTTATTGACCCAGCCGATCCGAATGCACACAGTTGATATGCCGTGGGCATCCGAATAGGTGCGGCAGATTCCTTCCGCCCAGACTTTGCTGGCCGAATAAGGCTCTGTGGGCCGTGGCAGATGCGACAGGGTAATCGGTGGGATGGGATCAGGGAGGTCTTCAATTCGGCCTTCCCGGATCGAAACATAAGGTTCTTCAAATTGAGCGTACCCCCAACTGACCATGATGGAACTTGCGTACACCACCCGTTTTATACCGATTTTTCGACATGCTTCCAGCACATTGTAGGTCCCGATTACATTGCTGCTGAGGATTTTCTCAAACGAGGCGTTGGGATCAGGCACCGCCCCGAGATGAATGACGGCGTCTACCCCCTGTAAAGCGTTCAAAACCGCGTCGGCATCACTCAAATCGGCGATCGTGAAGTGCTCGGTGGGGACTTGCCTGATGGCCTCTTCATTGATTCGATCCGAACTGACGGTCCGTCTACCACTACCATAGACATCATACTGATCTTTCTGTGCGCTTAGATGCCGGTACACCAGGTTTCCGATGAGTCCGTACACCCCGGTCACGTGTACCTTCAAAGGTTTCTCTTCAGTCATCATGTCCTCCGGATGCGTGTTTAAATAGTGTACCTTAACCACATAGGCCTTATAGAAAATTCAAAACGACAAACTATTCACATTTACTTATTCATACGGATATGTCAATATATACTACCTGTTTGTTCAACCACCGTTTTTCAAATCAACCACTAATGATTATCATGGCTGTTTCATGATAGATAAAGAAAGCGGATGGCGGGCATGGTAACAAAAGAGAACCGTCTGCGCGGCGTGGCCTGCATGCTGGGAGGTTCAGGGATGCTCACGCTCAACGATGCGGTGATTAAATGGGTAGGGGCCAATCATCCGGTTGGTCAGATGATCACCATTCGTGGGCTGTTCGTCATGATATTTTTGCTGTTACTGGTGCATCGTCCCGGTGGGGGTGGTGTACGCGCGTTATATCTTTCGAGTTGGCCCGGACCGCTTGTCTGGGCCCTTATGCTGGTCGCCTCCACGTATCTGTTTCTCACCGGTCTTCAATATCTGCCGCTGGCCGATGCCGTAGCCCTTACCTTTGCCGGTCCGTTGTTTGTTGTGGCGCTGGCCCCGCTGTTGTTGGGTGAGTCGGTGGGATGGCATCGCCGTGTAGGCGTCATAATAGGATTCGGCGGTACGTTGCTTATCCTAAAACCCGGTGTGGATACTTTTCGATGGGTGGCCTTATTGCCCCTTTCGGTGGCTTTCATAGAAGCGCTGCGGGACATGGTCGCCCGGCGCGTGGTACCCAGAGAAACCACGCTGGCAATGGTTTTTGTCGGCTCTTTTGTGGTGACTGTTTCCGGACTGGTGACCGCCCCATGGGGATGGCCGCCGATTGACAGGACCGCGGTAGGGCTGCTCGCACTCGCCGCCTGTTTGCAGGGTGGTGCTTATTTCTTTATAGTCGAAGCATTCAGACACAGCGAGGCAGCGTTTATCTCCCCTTTCCGCTATGCCAGCGTGCTCTGGGCGACCTCCCTCGGTTTTGTGCTGTGGGGTGACCTCCCGGATATCTGGATCATCGTGGGCGGCAGCCTCGTCGTTTGCAGCGGCCTCTATCTTCTGCGCAGTAAAAAGGCGGGTTGAACGTTACGGCGTTTTGTGACGTGCTGCAATCAACATGCGTTCCGGGCGTTTCAAATTTTCCGCTTAAGCGGAAAATTCACTACGGCGTCTCTTTACGAGTAGCGAGCAGCTCACTCTCCGCCGGCCAGAATCCTTGGGCGCTCCCTTCAATAATCTCCTGCCACATCATTTCGGCGGTTTCCTGCTCCCCTCGAAAATGATGATCCATGGAGATGGCAAACTTGATGATGCTGTCGGCCTCGGGCATCAGCTCTTCTTTTGTATAGGTTCCCTGGAGGAACAGCACGCCTTTATAGTACGTGAAATTTTCAACCAATTCCAGATTCTGAGGGACCTTACGGATCAGCGCCCGTGCTTCGTCGTGCCGTCCCAGCTTGCGAAGCGCCAGGTAACGCCAGTATGTGGTGGCGACGAGGCGATCGGCATGCTGGACCAGCGGCCCACGGCTCGAGCGCTCCATCCCTTGCAGCGTCGCCTGGAAATCTCCGACCGCCCAGCTCGTCTGCCCCAGGTAGTAGTGCATATTGGATCTATACGATCCGAGGTATTGATGCCTGGCATTGATAATACCGTCCGGCTCGTAGCTATCCTGTTTATCCTCTACAAGCTCCGCCGCCCGTTTGTAATCGGTGATGGCCCGGTCAAATTCCCGATAGCGCGCCAGGTGCCTGCCCCGAAACCTCAGGAGTTTATAGCTATCTGGAAATGTTTCCAGTCCCTGCGTGAATACCTCAATCGCCTCGGACCAGCGCGTCAGATACCCGAGACGTCGGCCGAGCCAGATATACGAATCCTCCCGTTCCGGCGCCACCTCCATGACCGCCTCCGCAATAAGCAGATCCTTCTCAAGCCTGGCCTTTACCTCCGGAGACCAGGCCGGTTCCCGAAGCGGGGTGCCGATGAGTGTCATACGTGGCGGTTCCGCCGTCTCGGTTATAGCGGTTCCGTCGTCTGCTGTATCATTGCCCTGCGCACAGGATATGATAGAAATGCAGAAACTCGCGATGATTCCCAGAATGCTCAGCCGTGTTTTCATTGGTCCACCTTCCATAATCATATAGGTCATATCGGACACTCCCACCTCAATTGAAAGATTTGTAAATCCGCAATCTGCAATCTGCAATCCGCAATTCGTTTTACTTCTCTTCCATAAACGGATAACGCCAATCAACCGGCGGGACCATCGTCTCCTTGATCGACCGGGCGCTCATCCAGCGCAGCAGGTTCATGGCGCTGCCGGCTTTGTCGTTCGTGCCTGAGGCGCGGCCGCCGCCGAACGGCTGCTGGCCGACGACGGCGCCGGTCGGCTTATCATTGATATAGAAATTACCGGCGGTGTTTCGTAAGGCGTTTGAGATCTTTACAAGAGCAGTCCGATCCTGCGCGAATACGGCGCCGGTCAACGCGTAGGGTGAAGTCGTGTCGCACAGCGTGATGGTCTCGTCCAGCTTATCGTCGTCATACACATAAATCGTCAGCACCGGCCCGAAAATTTCCTCTTCCATGGTTTTGAATCGGGGATTCGTCGTGACGATGGTCGTGGGTTCGATAAACCAGCCCTTTGCATCATCATACCCGCCGCCTGTGATGCATTCCGCATCGACCGCCGCGTGGGCATAGTCGATATACGCGGTGATGTTTTTGAACGCCGCTTCGTCGATCACAGCGCCCATGAAACAGGTGAAATCTTCCGGGTCGCCCATCTTAATCTGCTCTACTTCGGCCACGTATTTATCTCTAAAATCCGACCAGATAGACCGGGGGACATACATTCTCGATGCGGCGGAGCATTTCTGGCCCTGATATTCGAACGCCCCGCGCAGCGCCGCGACGACGAGTGCGTCCACATCGGCTGATGGATGCGCGAAAATAAAATTCTTACCGCCGGTCTCCCCGACGATGCGGGGGTAATACTTCATGCGGGTGATATTTTCTCCTACCGTGCGCCACATATGCTGAAACGTCGCCGTAGAGCCGGTAAAGTGAATCCCCGCCAGATCCGGGCTCTTCATCACCGGATCACCCACTTCTCCACCGGAGCCGGGCATAAAATTAATCACGCCGGGCGGCAGTCCCGCTTTCTCCATCAGTTTCATGATATAATACGACGCATAGACGGCGCTTGAGGCCGGCTTCCAGAGGGCCGTACAGCCGGTCAGGGCAGGCGCTGTCGGCAGGTTGCCGCCTATGGAAGTGAAGTTGAATGGCGATACCGCAAAAACGAATCCCTCGAGCGCCCGGTATTCCATGCGGTTCCAAATGCCTGCGGAAGAATACGGCTGCTCGCTCATCAGCTGCGTCAGATAGTGGCAATTGAATCGCCAGAAATCGATCAATTCGCAGGCCGCATCAATTTCCGCCTGAAAAATGGTCTTGGACTGCCCCAGCATGGTCGCCGCATTCAGCACCGGGCGCCAAGCACCGGCCAGCAGGTCGGCTGCTTTCAGCATCACGGACACCCGATGTTCCCAAGGCATGTCCGCCCAGGTATTACGTGCTTCGAGCGCGGCTTCGATGGCCATACCGACTTCTTTCTCACCGGCCTTATGATACACGCCCAGATCGACGCCATGATCATGCGGTACACGTAATGCACCTGTGTTGCCGGTTTTTACTTCCCGGCCGCCGATGATGAGCGGAATTTCGATAGGCCCGGTTTTCATCGCACTGAGTTTTGCTTTGACGGCTAATTTCTCTGGTGAACCGGGGCCATAGGAAAAAATCGGTTCATTGACGGGTTCCGGCGCCTTGAAGTACGCATTGGACATGATGATATGTTCTCCTGTTCCTATCTTTTAGGGTAACATCAGTTATTATACAGACCTGCTTCACCTGATATCTATTATGGTAGCAATTTATAATATCAATAATTACGATTACAGTCAGGATGGACAATAGTTTTGTGAAAATAAAAAGTTTATTAAATAAGAAGTCTTGCCCCAAGTATGGCGGACACATATCTTACATGCGGATAAAATATCCATTATTCCCGATAATACATCCTTATTTAATGACCAGCGTGCAGTTATAGATTGATTGACCTGATACGCGTTGCTCGATCATCGGAGACGTTTGATCGACCATATTTTTATGACGCGAATTCTAAAAAGTGGGTCATTCCCGGTACCAATAACGATGTTTGTGTGGCAGGGGTGAGATTTGTCTTTCCGTTGATATGAAACATAAGCCTTTGGACGTGAACTGGATTGTATTAAGTCAACAATCCGGCTACGAGACATGGAGGATCTATGGGGATGTTACGGAATATAAACCTGTATAGAATCAGGCCGCCTTGAATGGATGATGTGATGCATCGGAGCAGGTAGCAGGTTGTGATTTTGTGTAAAACAATCCCCACTGGCTATCCGCCCCTCGCTGTTCAAACCGTCTGGCGTAGTTCAGTTACCGTCAGTGTAGTAATTTCCACTTTATATGAGGAAATCACAAATGTATCTCAAAGCAACCCATTATCTGAAAGCCGGTATGGGGCTCGTAGCATTGCTGATCGTTGCAGTCACGATATCATGCGGGCAGCAGGCACCACAACGGCAACCCGGAAAAATTATCTCTACCGAGCAATCGGATGGAGAATGGCGCAGACTCAATCGTGATCTGGCGTATACCCGGTATTCACCGCTCGATCAGATCAATGCTGAAAATGTCGCCACCCTCGAGGTCGCCTGGCGCTGGAACCAGGGAAACTTTGGTCCAAGTGCAGAGCGAGGTGGCCAGACCGGTGAGGCCACACCGATTTATGTTGATGGCACGCTGTATACCACAGCAGGGTCCAGACGATCCGTTACCGCGATTGATCCCGCCACGGGAGAAACACTCTGGGTATTTCGGCCGTTTGAAGATGGAAGTCGATGGAGTGATGCACCCCGTAAGAGCTCGGGCCGGGGGGTTTCTTTCTGGACGGATGGTCAGGGTGATAACCGGATCATTTACGTGTCCAGAGGCTTTTACCTGTTTTCCCTCGATGCTGGGACCGGACAGCCTATTACCTCATTCGGTGAAAACGGCCGCGTGGATCTCATGGCCGGCATGCGCGCCCGTGATGGCGTTGATATTGTAGGGACCGTCGGCTCGACCACACCGCCGACCATTGTGAACGATGTGATTGTCGTGGGGCCATCCCTGGCCGCCGGGTTCCGCCCACCGTCCATGTCCAATACGCCCGGTGATGTACAGGCGTTCGATGTACGCACCGGCGCACCGAAATGGGTCTTCCATACGATTCCGGAAGAAGGAGAAGAAGGCGTTGAAACCTGGCAGAACGAATCGTGGAAGTATACCGGGAACACCGGCGTATGGTCTTCTATTTCCGCCGATCCGGAACTGGGCGATGGAGATGGCTATGTGTATCTCCCGGTTGAGGTACCGACCAGCGATTATTACGGCGGTCACCGATGGGGTGAAAACCTCTATGGTAACAGCGTCGTTTGTCTGAATGCCCAGACCGGCGAAAAGATCTGGCACTTTCAGCTGATCCACCACGATATATGGGATTATGACAACCCGGCCGCACCGATTCTGGTGGACGTGACGATCGACGGTCAGGCACGTAAAATTGTGGTCCAGAATACCAAACAGGGATACTCGTACGTGTTCGACCGTGTAACGGGAGAACCGATATGGCCGATAGAGGAGACAGAGGTGCCGAAAAGCGATGTGCCCGGCGAATGGACCTCTCCGACCCAACCGATCCCGACCAAGCCACCTCCGTTCGAGCATCAGGGCATCTCCGATGAGAATCTGGTTGATTTTACACCTGAGATCAAGCGTCTGGCACAGGAAGCCCTCAAAGGGTATCGTGTAGGGCCGCTGTACACACCGCCCTCCGTCCTGTCGGAAACCCACAAAGGCACGGTCGTGCTTCCCGGCGCCAACGGCGGCATCAACTGGAATATGAGTTCGCTTGATCCAATTCTGGGCGTCAATTATATCGGTTCGAACACCAGCTATGGGGCCGTGGCGCTCACGAAACCGGATGAGGGGGTGTCGGATCTGGATTTCACTCAGGGCCGGTCGCCGAGACCGGAAGTCGGGGTTGATCCTGAGAATCCGAGAAACTCGGGAATGCCTATTCTCAAACCGCCCTATGGACGCATCGTCGCGCTCGACCTGAACAAAGGGGAGCATATCTGGAC
>CAJXCW010000130.1 GCA_913051705.1 uncultured bacterium | reverse complement strand
CCGATGTAGCTCATCCGTTTTTTTCAATCACCCAATCACCCAATCACCATTTCCCTCAGTCTTCCGCCCGCTCCCCAGCCGGCGCCATCTTAACCAGCTTCGGGTCGAACCGGGCAATCGTCTCCACCAGATCGGTCTGTGCGGCCATGACGTCTTCGATATTTTTGTAGACAAAAGGGACCTCATCCAGGCCTGCGGAGATCAGGGTAACCCCTTTGTCTTTGAGTACCTGATTGGCATCCTTCCAACTCAGCGTCTGATGGGCTTTTCTACGACTCATCACCCGTCCCGCCCCGTGGGCGGCTGAATGCATGGATTCCGTGTTGCCCTTGCCGCGAGCTATAAATGCCGGACTGGCCATGGAGCCGGGAATAATGCCCAGCACACCTTTGCCGGCGGGCGTCGCGCCTTTGCGATGGACGATGACCTCACGGTCCAGATGTCGCTCTTTCCAGGCGAAATTATGATGATTTTCCAGATCGAGCAGCACGTCCGCCCCCAGATGAGCGGCCAGATGGCGATGGATACACGCGTGGTTTGCGGCGGCGTACCTGCCCATCAGTTCCATGGCGGCCCAGTATTCCTGACCGGCCTCGGTGTCCATATCCAGCCAGGCCAGATGCCGCAGCTCTCTGGGTAATTCGGGATGCAGCGACATGGCCAACTTGCTGTAATGAGAAGCGACCATAGCGCCCGTACCCCGGCTACCGCTATGGCTGAGCAGCGCCAGATAGATGCCGGGTTCCAGACCCTGAATCGATTCTTCCAGTTTCAGCGGGCCGAACTCCACGAAATGATTGCCGCTGCCGCTGGTGCCGAGCTGGCTCCACGCCTTGTCTTTCGCCTTTTGGGTCACCGCCGAAACGGACCAGTCTTCATCCAGCACGTCATGCCGACGTCTATCCTTGAATGCGGACCCTACGCCGAAACGCGTTTCAGCCGCTATGGCCCTGGTCAGTTGTTCTTTATCCTTCCCGGCGTCCAGCTTCTTCAACGGCAGATCGAGGACCGTTATCTTCACCCGGCAGGCGATATCGACACCTACCGCATACGGAATAACGGCATTGTCGGTAGCGAGCACGCCGCCGATGGGCAGACCATATCCCACATGCGCATCCGGCATCAACGCGCCGGCCACCGCTACAGGCAGGGCGCAGGCGTTTTCCATCTGCTGGATGGACTGCGCATCCAGATCTTCACCCCACTGCTGATACGGCGCCGATTGTCCACGCGGTGTAAACCGATGACTCGGCAGCAACTGCGCAAAGGAACCGTACAGAGGGTGATCATGATAGGTTTCAGGATCATGAATGACCGCGCGGATCATATCCCGAATGCGGGCTCTGCTGCTCTTCTGCCGTTTCATCTCCCCAATGAGAGCCCGTGCCTGCTTCATGGGTTCACCGCCGGTAATGCCCAATTTTTTTAAATCTCTAACCTTCATAACCACCTCTTAAGTAGAGTAAAAGAGTATAGAGTAAAATGATAGTGTAAAACAATTTTGATATTGTGCACATGGACGGATGCATCAAAATTCCCTATAGCATAAACTCTTCACTCTATACTCTTCACTCTGCACGCTGTACTTTTTTTAACCGATGCAGCACCAACTCCGGCGGACAATTAAACCGGACATCCAACCCGGAAGCGCCGATGCCCCTTGAGGTATACCCGGTCATCTGTTTAAACCGCCACGGTCCGGAACACAGAGTTCGAGGGCAGCGGGCATTTACGATAACCGGCTTTCCGCCTGGAAGACAGACCTGGCCGCCATGCGTGTGGCCCGAAAACATCACATCGCACCCGCTATAGGCCGCCTCCTGGTATAACTCAGGAGAATGAGAAAGGAGAATCTTCACGGCCTCGGGCGGTACATCTGCCAGCGCTTTCTCCAGGTTATCCGCAAGATAGAAATGTGGATCGTCTACACCGGCCAGGTAGATAACGTCGCCATCCCGTTCAATGGGGACGGTCTCATTCATCAGGATCGGTAGGTCCATCGTTTCAAAGAGGTCCAGCATCTCGATAAAGTCATGGTTGCCCAGAATGCCGTATACCGGATCTCTAATATGCTTCCGCACCTCGGTCATGATCTCCATGCAGGCCTCAAACGGTCCGAATGTGCTGCGCCGATAATCGCCCGTGATGACGCAGAGATCGTAGGCAACATCGCCAAGGCGTTTGATAAGCGCTTCGTAAATAGCGGGCTTGTAGTCCAGATGCAGGTCGCTCAGATGAAGGATGGTATATCCGTCGAACGCATCAGGCAGATGTGGTAGCGGTATGTCGTGGTGGGTCACCTGCATATCGACCGCATTACGCTGTCCGCGTTTGTAGAGGAAGGTTCCATGCAGGATGATTTCCAGTAATTTGTACATCCAGCCGATATTTTCGAAATTGATATAGGCATACCCCTGACCGATCTGGTCATTCACATGATCGGTCTGGATACCCAGCCGCTGCATCATATGAATGCGACCAACACGTTCCTCAATGTGCTTGAAATCTACAGCAGACATAGAGTTGGGTCCTGGATTAGAATCCGACAATCTGTTGCCCATTGACGGTAAGACGGTACATGAGTCGTAGATGTCGGGTATCGTCGAACGGCGTGGGGGCATGCAATGCACACCGGTTGTCCCACAGGACCAGATCTCCGGGTTGCCAGGCATGCATGTACGTGAACGGCGGTTGGGTGGCGTGCGTCTGCAAATCGGTCAACAGTTCACGACTTTCGTCTTCAGACAGGTCCACCACCGACTCAATATGACAGAGCGGCAGATAGAGCGACTTCCGACCGGTCACCGGGTGTTGCGCCACCAGGGGCCGGGTAATGGGTGGATGCTGGCGTCTCAGATCTTCGCTCAAGGGCGGACGGTGCGGATTTTTCCGTCTCAGAATTTCATTGAGATGATGGTAAGAATGCACAGTTTTCAGACCATCTATACGCATTTTAACTTCATCGGACAGGGCCTCATAGGCGGCAGCCATACCGGCAAAGCCGGTTTCGCCGCCCTCCGGCGGTGTGTGGACACAAAACAGGCAGGAGCCGATAGGTTGAGGGTCCCGGAACGAATCGTCCGTATGCCAGAGCAACGGCAGCGGATCAGCCTGTATGAACAGGGCGTTGTATTCCCCATTTTCTTTCGTATTGCCGATGCGTAATATCTCCGGATAATTCGGTACCAGAAAGTCCGGGTTGTATTTCTCATTATATTCCAGCGTCCCGAACAGCGCCGAAAAATCGCGCAGATGCCCTGGCTTGATATGACCCTGACCACGGATCAGAATCAGACCACCGGACGCGTGAAATGCGTCAAGAACCTGTGCGCGAACCTGATCACTCAGATCTGCAAGGTCCAGCCCACTCATTTCCAAACCGAACCCGGATGCGGTCAGGGGATGTTGTCCAATAGTTGATGCCATGGTATGATTCCAAAGTGTATGCATTAGGATGAATTAGCACCCGTGAACTACCCAATTTCCACCTTTTCACCCGTCTTCGCGCTGTCGTACAGCGCATCGAGGATCTGCATGAACTGATAGGCGTCCTGCGCGTTTACTTCAGGCTCCACCAGGCCCTCTACCGCCATGGCGAATCGCTCGATTTCGTAATAGAAAGCCGGGACAGACTCAGGCGGTTGGCTATATGAAATATCGAGGGGCGCATCGGCCTCTTCGGTGGTGAACACGCCGTCTTCATAGCGACTGATCTTGCCGCCGGTTACCGCGCCGTCCCGACCATAAAGTTCGACGGTCGTCGGGGTATCGCTATGCAGCCATCGGGAACAGTCGATCTGGATGGTCATCCCTCCTTCGAGGCCAACGAGTCCGGAAAAATAATCTTCCGCCGGACCTTCCGGACCATCGTAGACCGGATACACCGCGTGTCTGGCAGCAAAGGCCCACACTGGTTTCGGACAACCCATCCACCACCACGCCATATCCAGCTCATGCGATGCATGTTGCCCCAGCGCGCCGCCCTTATTGCCATAGACCTGAAGCCATCGCTCGATCCCGTCTGTGGCCGGTTGGTAATTGAATTTGAGAAAAATACGAGCGTGATAGGGGGCACCGATATGACCCTGCTGGATAGCAGCCCGTATCCGCCGGTTCTTAGGAAAGTGCCGCATAAAATAACAAAATTGCAGTGTTTTACCGGCCTGTGCTGCCGCCCTTTCTATGACCGGGATCTGTTCCGCCCGGACCGCGTGGGGTTTCTGAACCAGCACATGTTTGCCCGCAGCAAACGCATCGAGCACCATCTGATGACGCATCACCGGATTAACAGCGAGGTATACGGCCTCAACAGCCTCATCATCAAGCAATTGACGGTAGTCGCCATACTGTCGAGACACAGCATGTTCTTCAGCGACACGGTTACGGAGCGTCTCGTTCAAATCACTGACGGCCACCACGTCCGTACGCGGGACCGCCGTCGCTGCCAGAACCGCCTGTCCGCCTGCCCAGCCGCATCCGACGATACCTATTCTGAGAGGTTGATGGTTCATGATGTTTCCTTCCACTGTTCGTATCGGTTCATCGCTTCCTGCTGCAAATCATCCCACTCGGTTAGCAGCACCATGCGAACCGTAGTCGAAACCTGTTCACCGGCGGCGACGTCCCGGCCGAAGAGATGCAGGTACTGGGCGTTATGATAATTGTTAAACCCGGACAGGCCGATACAATCCTCACGCCGGGCCATAAGCAGGATGGCATGACCGTACCGATGTTCCTGAATCATCAGCGGACAGGCATAATGCGGGCCAAGGCGCCAGTTGAGCGGATAACCGGTCTGCCAGCGACCGTCCTTGAAAATGGAAGCCGACGCATCGTCCCGTGCCCAGGTTTCGTTTTCATGTTCCCCATACCATTGTTTCTCATACCAGAGGACGTCGTCCGGATGGATGTGATTGTCACACACAGCGAAATACGGTTTGTAATACGGCGTGAAATAATTGGCGATAAAAAGTTCAAATTGATCATAGTCGGTGTGCAGATCGGCGGTGAAGGTCACATCTACGGCTGAGGCAGATGCCACCAGACAGTAGTGCGCGGATAGTTCACCCTGCACCTCATCGCAAGCCGCCCAGCGGACTTCTACCTCCCCATCTTTTATATTTACCTGTGACGGTTCACGTTCGCGGGTGATCTCAAGCTGGCGCCCAGCGGCCAGGGTACGATAAATATTCAACCAGGCAAAGTCCGGCCCTTCATCGAGATGAAAGCTGGTCAGGCCACTCATGCGCAGGCCCTTAGCGCCCAGGATGGTCACCGTGGCTGGCCCTAAGGTCCCCTGAGTCAGGACAGGTTGCAGGTTCTCTTTGAAGTTAGAATCAGACATGCTGTTTCCTTATAGTACACGACAAAAAATAAACAGGTTGTCATCCCCGCTGGCTTTAAGCGGGAACCGCGAACCACTCGAAGTCGCGTCGGAGGGGAACTTCCATCCATAGCTTGGAGATGCTGGAGAGAATAGGTCCTCATAGAGAAATCATATTGAATACATCTACCAAAGTAATCATATTAAAGAAAGCCATCCCTTGCAGCAATTAAAAAGAATACCACGGGTGTGTTAAAGATCCGAATGAGCACCTGGCTTTACGACATACAATCACCAATCACCATTCACCAATTGAAATGCCCATGTCTATCCCAACAATCCCCAGGCTATTTGTTATCCATAGTCCGATTCGAGACCTGGATATTTTCCGCCGGCTCGCAGAACAGGTTTGCGTGCTCAAGGCGCATGGGGAGGTCGCCGTCAATATCAGCACCCTCGCCGAAAAAAGTCGATACGAGATCCCTGCCGGCGGCAGTCCCTGGCATGAATACGCCAGTTTGAATCCGACGCTGGCCAAATTCTTTCCACATCCCGATATCGCGCCTCATATCCCGGCCGATCATGTCGCCCGTAATCGCGACCTGCTACTCGCTAAAATCGAGATCATGCGTACGCACTGGTTGACGGGGAACGGTATTTGACTTCACCATTTAAATGAATTATACCTGATTATAAAAGGAGAACAGCTATGCAGTTGAAAGATCGCGTCGCCATTGTGACCGGTGGTAGTTCGGGGATCGGGCGGGGAATTTGTCTGGAGTTCGCTCGTGAAGGTGCGAACGTTGTTGTGGCCGATATTCAGGAACAGCCCAAGCGGGGTAAATACCACGAGCAAGATGTAGTCACAACGACAGTAGTGGAGGTCGAAAAACTCGGAAGCCAGGGGTTGTTCGTACAGACGGACATGGGCGAAGAAGCATCCATACACCGGATGGTGGAGCAGGCGGTTTCGCATTTCGGCAGGCTGGATATTCTGGTCAACAATGCGGGTATTTATGTTGTAGGCGATACGCAGACACTGGCCATTGCGGATTGGGATCGGATCATGAATGTTAATCTGAAGGCGCTTTTTCTATCTGCCCGTTTCGCGATTCCGTATCTGAGGCCATCGCAGGCCGGACGAATCATCAACATCGCCTCGGTGCATGCCTTTGCCGGCGGCGCCGGTCCCGCCTATGCGCCCGCCAAAGCCGCCGTGGTCAACCTGACCCGGGATACCGCAATAGAAGTAGCCAGCGATGGGGTCACCGTTAACGCGATCTGCCCCGGATACATCGAAACGCCCATACAGGATTATCTGACGCAGGAACAAATCGATGATTGCCTTGAGAAAACGCCGCTGCCGAGACTGGGGTTGCCCCGTGATATCGGCCGGGCCGCTGTGTTCCTGGCTTCAGATGACGCTGAATGGATCACCGGTATCGCCCTGCCGGTAGACGGCGGCTGGCTGGCGCCTATCGGGACTTGACCAATTGGGGCGAGGTATTGATTACGAAATCGGTGTCTTATACGGCGACACCAGCGGCTCGTCCGGGCAATGCAGCTTGCCGTCCTTTACCCAGCCGCAATCGCGTGCTGCTAACTCAGCTGTCAGATATCCTTCCCACTGTCGGGTTTCATCCGTGTACGCTGAATTATTGATCAGATTTGTACACTCACCGGGATCGTCATCCAGGTTGAAATACTGCTTCATGTCGATACGTGGCAGCCAGACGAATTTACGGTGGCCATCGGTGACGTACTGCATCTCCTGCTCGTGGGAATAGCACCAGCAATGCTCACCGTGGAGATAGGTGCGCCAATCGGAGGCCGTGCCGTTTATGAGCGGGATCATGCTGTGGCCGGTGACGGTAGGCGGGATATCCACACCTGCTGCATCCAGAATCGTCGGCATGATGTCACGGAGTTCCACCACTTCGTCTACAACACGATTCTGTACATCGCCCTGCCATCCCGCAGGCGGACAGACGATCAGCGGTATCCGCGCACTGCCTTCGTAGGCGTAGGTCTTGCGCCACAGGTGGTGGTCGCCGACCATGTCGCCGTGGTCCGAAGTGAAGATAATCCAGGTGTTCTGCAGCGTGGCCGGCTGATGCCGTTCCAGCCAATTTTTCAATCGTCCGATCTGCGCATCTATGAATGAGATCTCTCCGTAGTATCCCGCCCGCCCACGGTGAATACGACTCCCGGACTGTTTTCCCCGCCAGGCATTCACATCCGTTGCCTGAACCGGATCTTCATGCATGGCCGCCCAGTCGCCGATAAAAGGCGGTGGGGTCTCATGATCGTTATACATATCGAAATACCATGTCGGTGGGACATACGGCGAATGGGGACGGGCGAAGCTGATGTTCATGAAGAAGGGCGTCTCTTTATCCCGCTGTTCGATAAAATGAATCGCCCGGCTCATGGTCCAGGCTGAGGGGTGCAGATATTCCTCCGTATGCCACGGACGCCCCATCCATGAGTTCCAGAAGACCCCGTGGTCATCGGGCGTGATATCCCGCCCGACTTCCTGATCGAACCACGCCCGGTATTCGTCTTTATGCTGTTCGTCGATCATTCTCCCGGATTCATCTAATTCTGCGGTCTGGAAGCCCATGCTCGTGCGTTGCGGCGTGAAGTGGCCTTTGCCGACCAGATGCGTACGATATCCGGCCTCTGCCATCGTACCGGCCAGGGTATGCGGAAAGTCATTTGGAATCGGGCCCTGCCCTCTGCCCATTCCCAGCACGCCCGTATGCCACTGGTCCATGCCGGTCATGACGGTGGACCGGGCGGGAATGCAGGACGGCACGGCGGTATACGCATGCGGAAACCGAGCGCCCTGGGCGGCGAAATGATCAAGATTCGGCGTTTCGACGACCGGATGGCCATCGCAGCTTATGCAATCGCCGCGCATTTGATCGGCCATGATGAAGATGATGTTGGGTCGGGTCATGGAGGACTCCGGTTTTAAGGATATGTCTCAGAGGGTGTACAATCAAGAACGGTTTTCTTGATCTTTTCAGCCTCATATATGGCCTCTTCAGCTGTGGCCTGATCCGGCCAGAACTCGGCGTCGTAACGCATCTGGACGGCATAAGGTGTTAATAGCGTTAAATTAAGATCGGTAAGAACCGGCGGATGGGTAAGACCGACGCAGAGTAATTCTAATTCTTCAGAGGTTGTAGGTTCTCGGAATTTGAACGACATGAAAGGCAAGCAGTCCTTTGAGATATTTTTCAGCAGCTTGCTGGGCGTGGAAACAAGCCGTGTCGTAAGGGCCGTCGCTTTTGATCAATAATCGGCACGTATGCAGATCACTTTCAGCTTTGCGAAACCAGCCGCGTGTCAGATCGATCTGATTGCTCATATAAGATGAGCCCTTCTTTTAAGGCCACGGTAATAAATGCATTGGACACGCCAGCCCACTGATCGACTTCCTCCGGGGTCCACACGACCAGATCTTTGGCAGGGAACACACCGGCCAGGGCTTTCAAATACGGTCCTGCCCGTCGATACCGGGGTAGATCAGAATTTTTGATAATTAAAATGTCGAGGTCGCTATCCTGGTGTGCTTCACCACGAGCATATGATCCGAAGAGGACAATTTTGGTAGGCATGCCAACAGACAGTATGCGTCGAACGATTTCCTCGTATAATGTTTCTGTTACCGGAGGATAGGTTACGTTCTGGCTCATAATCAATACCTCATGATGGTCGTTCGGCTTTTCATATTCATCTCACAGTACACGACAAATATATCTTTTGTCGTGTACTGTGATCTATAACATATCCATTCAAATAATCTCTGTCAAGCGCATGACGGTTTCCAAAACGAGTACTATTGCAGGCCGGGGCTGCGCACGTCCGGTCATACATCCGGCAAGGCAGGGACCACTTCCTGGCTGAGCAATCTGGTGGATCGGAGCCACTTTTCCTTATCGTCCCAGTCGTGTGCGATCATCAGCAGGGTGCCGAACCCACCGGTTATATCCCACAGGTCATGTAACTGTCTTATGCAGGTGTCGACGTCACCGATGATACAGAGCTGCCTGAGGATATATTCCGGGGTCACATCCGCATCAGGGACATCGGGATGGTGTTTGAACAGGAACAGCATATCCATCGATCCCAGCATGGTGATCAGATATTCGAAGGCCCGTCCGAATGCTCCGTTCAGACAGTGGTCCCACGCTTCGTCGTTGGACTCGCCGACATAGATACTCCGCGACACGCGCCAGATGGATCGGTCCGGCGGCGGCTGGCCATCTTCTTCCGCGCCCTGCGTGTATACCGCCCAGTGCCTGGTAACCGTAGACGAGTGCACCAGATTGGTACTCAGAGGAATATATCCTCTTTGTCCTGCCATACGGGCGGCCATGGATTCACCTTTGATGATGCTCATACCGATCGGAGGATGGGGCTTCTGGTAGGGTTTCAACAACGTACCGACGCCCAATTCGGGGATCAGGTCCGTCAGCTTGATGTGCCAGTAATCGCCTTTGAAATCAAACGGTGCATCGGTCTCCCACAACTTGAGGATCATGTCGATGCCTTCTAATGTCATCAACCCCTGTGTTTTCGGGTCAGGCAATCCGAACAATCCCCAGTCGGTAGGCACGCCGCCCTGCCCGAAGCCGCAGTTGATCCGGCCACGTGACAGGTGATCGAGATAAGCCATGCGCACTGCGATGTTCACCGGGTGATGTTGTGGAATGATCGACACACCGGGCCCCAACCGGATGTTTTTTGTACGGGGCAATACATTGGCGATAAATAGATCATTCGACGGAATCGGCTCCCAGGCCACGGAGTGATGCTGACCGACCCATGCTTCGGTAAATCCCAGCTCATCCGCCAGGACCACCAGTTCGATATCCTCTTCGAAACATTGCGTCCGGTCTTTTTCCGGAGGATGGAGCGGCATCATGAACAAACCTAGTTTCATATCATTAATCTCCCTTGGAATCCAGTGTTTCAGTCTATCGGCTTAATGTGTTCCCAACTTTCCGACGCCCATGACCGTTTAATGGCACTCTGAACCTCCGCCACAGCCAGGACCTGTTCAAAACCAGGTTCCCCCTGTTCTCCACGGGCAACCGACTGCATAAAATGGAACGCTTCGATGGCCTTCAGATCGTCATACCCCAGACCAATGCCTGCACCGGGAGAGAAATGGGCGTGAAGCGGATGTTGTGGTCCCGTCATCACCCGGCGATATCCTCTTTCGGGTTCATCCTTTGCGAGATACAATTCGAATTCGTTCATGCGTTCGAAATCCCATCGTATCGACCCCTTCGTTCCGTGAATACTGAATCCGATTTCAGACTGCGGTCCCTGGATAACCCGGCAGGTCTCCAGCGTGCCGTGCACGCCGTTTTGAAACCGCACCAGTGCACTTACATAATCTTCGTTCGTTACAGGGGCGGTAGGGCCATCCTTATTGGTCGTATAGTGATCGCCCTGCCCCGGTGTCGCCACGGGACGTTCTTTGATGAACGTCTCCCGCTGGCCGATGACACGTGTGATGGGGCCTACCAGCATCATGGCCATATCGGCGGCATGGGACATCAAGTCACCAAGCGCCCCCATGCCGGCAAGATCCTCCTGCAAACGCCAGGAGAGTACACTATACGGATCACTCGCATAGCCTACCAGAAACCAGCCCCGGTAATGTGTCAATTGCCCCAGCGTGCCATCCTGGATAAGTTCCAGGGTACGCTGCACCGCCGGTGGCCACCGATAGTTGAACCCGACCCAGGTAATCACACCGGCTTTTTCGGCGGCATGGGCAATAGCGGCCGTCTCCTCCGGGTTGCGGCCGACCGGCTTTTCACATAGGACGTGTTTACCGGCAGCTACGGCAGCCGTTGCCTGTTCCAGATGCAAATGGTTAGGCGTGGCGATATTAACGACGTCGACCTCAGGATGCGATAGAACCTGTCGCCAGTCTGTCGTACATTCGGCGAATCCGAATCGTTTCCTGGCCTTCTCGGCCCTTGCTTCCTGTTCGTCGGCGCAGATGATCAGTTCGGGTACGATATCACATGCCGGAAACCGATCCGGTATCGCCCTGTAGGCCCGACTGTGGACCGTCCCCATCCATCCCATGCCGATGATACCGATACCAATTTTTCGTGTGGCCATACCGTCTCCTGCGATGGCTGCAACTTTGGTTGCCGGTTATAGGCGATGTTTCGTATAATACATGGTGTATTTGTATCCCCAGCGGGATGTGAACTGGGAATATATAAAGCCATATTACCCATGTCAACGCAACAGACTTGTCCCACGGTCCGGATATCGGAATACATGATATGGTTAAAGCAATGCGTTTTTTATCGTAACGCACGCTGCGTAATGATATAAGCTCGAAGAAATGAGGCTCGCGCTTTGCACTTTTCTGTTGTTTGGAAGAATCGTCTCAGTATATTGATAGCAGTCGGATTTGAGATATCGTTATTTAACCGGTCGTTTGTTATAGGGAGAAATACAGGGACGTTGGGTGTCGGTCCATCGTCAGGATACCCTGATTTACTTGACTCATACGGAGGGCAGCATGTTCTGGAACCTATCGATTTTGAAGGTCGTAACGGTCTTAGTTTTAAGCATCCAGTTTTGCTCTACGGCAAAAGCCCAAGTCGTGGCTGTTGTCCAAGAGGGTGAGGGGAATCCAGTAAAAATAGTAGCCGAAAGCGTTTTTTGGGGGTTTCTTGGTGGTTTAACTTTGGGACTTGGTGTTTCATATCTATTTAAGATTGAAAGTGATGTAATCATGCGACCCACCATCGGCGGAGGTGCCATTGCTGGCTTTATTTACGGAATAAAACATGTAAACGAAAAGCCGTCTCCTGCGCCCGCGCTGGAATTTGACCAAAATGGTTTTGCCGGCTTCGCGATTCCTGTACCTCGCTTAGAAATTGAGAGGCAGACCTCAAAATATCTGCGCTCCATAGAGAAAAGAGACCTTTTGCGTCTTCGCCTGAATCTTGTTGGTGTTAAATTCTGATTGTGCTTGAAAGATACCTCAAGCCTGCATTCAATGTTTGGTACGCACTGAAAAACGATAATGGTGGAGTTGCATCGGCAAGGCATGATCCGTCGCCGCCTCCAGAACGTGTTTCTGGTCAGCCACCGACAGGTGGCTAAGCCCGCGTCGGCCGATGGTCCATGTCAGCAGAAACCACTGATACGCCGGGTTTTGCCTGGAATGACTGAAATGGCTAGGTGTTGGGCCAGTACAACACGTTAATCTACCACGTTATCCCTTATCACCCACGCAATAATTCCCATACAGACCTTTCGCCGGGCGAAGGTGAGAGATCCGCTCGTCCGGTGTAACTCCAAACTCCGAACCCCTGTGCCGTCCTGATTTCATACGCCCGGAACACCGTCAATTTTCAAAAAAACACGCCGCCTGTGAGAACCGGGAGGATTCCTCGACTTCAGAAGATAAGGGGCGTGTTGATCATGACGGTAGTTCATATCAATGTCCATGGTTTGGATGCAAATGATATGATTAAGGTTGTACTCTAACGGTAGAAAGACCATATATTAGACGAAAGTGTCAACCTGATCAAATGTGCCCCCACGGGGAAACCGAAATGCATTTATTGAGAAAGAGGAGGTAGGTATGCCCGGAAGGGATTGGTTTATACGATTATTCAGCATGTTTATCCTCATGATGCTTGCAGCGGCGCATTTGTTTGCTCAGGACATAAAACGGCCTCTGGGCACACTGCGTGAGCAGGCGAAGATTCAGATGCAGTGGCTTGAAGCCAGGATGGACCGGGTATTGCCGACGCTGATGCGGCGCCACGGCGTGGAGATGTGGCTGGTGATCTGCAGTGAGTACAATGAGGACCCCGTGTTCTTTTCTCTTACGGCGCCGACCACATTTGCCGCCCGGCGGCGGACCATCTATGTGTTTCATGACCGGGGAGAAACGCAGGGCGTTGATCGGCTGGCCCTCGGCGGTGGATCGCAGGGCGGCGTGTACACGGTGTATCGTGATCCGGAGATCGAAAACAGAGAACTGTGGGGGAAAGGGCAGTGGGCCTTGCTGCGAAAACTGATCGAGGATCGTAATCCGTCCAGCATCGCCATCAACGTCTCAAACACCCATGCCTTTTCCAACGGACTCTCTTCAGCGGAACGAGAAATGCTTCAGGATGCCTTAGGAGAAAAGTGGAACAACCGACTTGTCCGTGCGGAACTGTTGCCGCTGGACTATATCGCCATACGCGTGCCTGAG
This sequence comes from uncultured bacterium, assembly GCA_913051705.1. Classification (GTDB taxonomy): domain Bacteria; phylum JAAXHH01; class JAAXHH01; order JAAXHH01; family JAAXHH01; genus CAJXCW01. The sequence continues at coordinate 1,423 of CAJXCW010000130.1, read as the reverse complement.
ATGATGGATACGTATCGCAAGATGATGCAGACCGTCCACAACCTCATTTCACGCGCCTTTTCCAACGAAGTCATCACGCCCGGAAAAACAACCACGGAAGATGTGGTCTGGTGGCTTCGTCAACAGGTCAATGATATGGGCCTTGGGCTCTGGTTTCATCCCTCTGTCAGTCGGTATCGCCAAGGACGGGATCGCGCCAGCCTCCTGAGTGAGAAAGAAGCTGTACCTATTGATCGTGGCGACGTGCTGCACGTCGATTTCGGTATCACGGCCATGGGCCTCAATACCGATACACAGCATATGGGCTATGTCCTTCGAGAAGGGGAGAAGGAACCGCCGGCCGGTATTCGAAACGCCCTCAAAAACGCCAATCGAATGCAGGATCTGCTGCTGGAACGGATGAAACCCGGTAAAAGCGGCAATGACATTCTTGCGGCCACCCTGGCCGCCATGAAAGCGGAAGGTATCGAGGGCACGGTATATACGCATCCCATCGGGGATCACGGGCATGGCGCCGGTCCCCTGATCGGCCTGTGGGATCGTCAGCAGGGGGTACCCGGCCGCGGGGATGTATTGCTTCTGCCGGAAACCTGGCATTCCATCGAACTGGCCGCGGTCACGCCGGTCCCGGAATGGGACGGTCAAAAACTAAGAGTAGGTCAGGAAGAAGATGCTGGGATCGACTCGGATGGAAATGTATCCTGGATTTTATCGCGCCAGACGGAGTTCCATCTGGTGAAATAATTGATGGTACGCAAGAACTGCGTAACGTGCTTTCAAAACACAAATTACCAAGTATTGCGCAGTGGATCTCTTCGTAGGGTTAGATTTATTATGGATTCCCACTTTCGTGGGTATAATAGTGGCGGTTCAATGAAGAACTATAATCGATTCTTACTTTTTTTTGTTCCGGTATTATGCATTTTGAGTTTCATTTTATGTCTGAAACGAAGCTATTTTTCAGATGAAGGATGGTATCTCTTTACTTTAAGCCGTATGATGGATGGTGATATTTTATATCAAGATACTATATCCCATATCACCCCGTTGGGATATTATATAGGTTTGATATTCACCTATATTTTTGGAATAGAAATCTGGTCGCTTAGAATAGCAACGCTGTTGATTTTTATAGGTACCGTTCTTCTGATCTTTCGGATTTTTCAAAAGCTGTCTTTGGGTATTCCCTATCAAGTCTCGGCAGCGATAATGATTATGATGTACGACCCGCCCGGTTTGGACGGTTCAGGAACGCTTTATACTCCATTAGGAAAGTTGTTTTACCTGTTTTGTTTCTTCAGCCATTATAACCTCCCAGTTATTTTGATTCAGATACAGATGATTGTCTGTAACTTGTAACTAATTTTTTAATTCCACCGATAGCTTTTCTTGCTCTACCACCAGCTGCTTTATTACCTTTTTC
>CAJXCW010000129.1 GCA_913051705.1 uncultured bacterium | reverse complement strand
CCAATAGCTGGATGTAACTTTTAAAACGACCCTGAAATGGACCCTTCAGGTAGTGGTACACCCCATTTCAACACTTTGTGAATTAATCAGGGTAGACGGATTGATCAATAACTATTGACTTACTGACCGTTAGCGTAAAAGATCTGTTCCCGAATATCATTGATCACAAAATCTATACATCGCCGGACCAGACTGCATACAGAAAGAATATTTCTGAAAAAAAAGATTGCATAATCTCATTTCAAAAATCATATAGCTCTCTATATGTCGTCACGAGGCGTCGAATCAAAATGTTGATAAGCAGGCCAATGAGGAGGTCGTATGACATCCGAAGCTACACAGAACTCATCGCCCGGGCGTATCCTGATCATAGACGATGATAAAACGATTGGAGGTATTGTACAAGCTGTCCTCAATCGGTTTCAGTATCAGGTGCGGTGGGCTACAACAGGTGCTATAGGCCTATCTGAACTGACCTCATTTTCTCCGGATCTGGTGTTGCTCGACGTAAGCTTGCCGGATATGGATGGTGTGGAGGTTCTTCATCAAATGCGAACGATTTTGCGCAAGGTTAAGATTATCATGATGACTGGATTTCATGATGATAATCTGACACAGCATACCAGGAATGGGGGCGTTACGGATTTTCTGGACAAACCATTTACGGTGCAAGAGCTGATCAGCCTGGTCTCCGGTTATTTTCCCACCCCCTCGGCGACGTAGCCTGATGGCCGTACTCTATGCTGTATAGTTCCTTCTAAAGCACCCCCGAAAAATACCGATATTATAAAGGGCGACGGGTGTAATTCATCCTATGGGTGAATTGGCTAACAAACAGGCTGGATAGAGCGGGCCTGCAAGTTAAAGGCATATTCGGTGTTCTGACATCCCCGTCAGAACACTTGGATATGCCTTTTTTATTGTGAAATTGGATGCCGACCGGGCAACCATCCTATCCCAATATCTCCTCAGACACGTTCAGCATCCCGTCGATAATCTCTTCCGCCATCCGGTCGATCGCCTGTTTTGTCCTATGAAGGTCATCCTCGGTCTGACCCGGCTGATCCACCGAGGTGGCGGAGACATAGTATTTGATCTTCGGCTCGGTGCCGGATGGGCGGACCGTAACCCGCGTATGGCCGGTCTCAGAAAATGTAAAGATCAGGATATTGCCTCGATCGCCAGCTACCGAATGGATATTGTCCGTTCGTTGATTTAAGGCTTCACCCGTCTGCCGGTCGATGGCCTCGATAACGGGATGGCCACCGATGACCTTCGGAGGCGCTCCCCGGAGCCCCTTCATAATCGCCATAATCTCACGATGGCCGCCGGCGCCGGTTCGGGTGACGGATTTCTGGATTTCTCGGAAATATCCGTAGGTCCGATAGATCTCATCCAGTTCATCCCGAATCGTCCGGCCCTGCGTCTTCAATACGGCAGCGCATTCGGCCAGCAGAACCCCCGTCGCCGCCTCTTTGTCGCGTATACGCGCATCGGCCAGATAACCGTGACTCTCTTCTGTGCCGAATAGAAAAACCATGTCGTCCGGCATCCGGTCGATCGTCGCGCCGATATATTTGAACCCGACCAGCAAATCATCTACCGTATCCACACCGTAAGACCGTGCGATAACGTGCACCAGATCGGTCGTCACCGCTGACTTACAGACCAATCCGCGTGTGGGCAGTTGACCCGCCTTTTTCTTCTGCTGCAAAATATAATGACACAGGACCACGCCGATCTGGTTGCCGTTGATCACCAGTTCTTCCGGCGTGGCCTCCCATCCCCGGTCCGGCAGAGGCAGCGCACATCCGATCCGGTCCGCGTCGGGATCGCTGGCCAGCACCAGGTCAGCCCCTACTTCGGCGGCCTTATGTATAGCCAGGGTCAATGCCTTGGGATCTTCCGGGTTCGCCACACCGCGATCAACGGTGGGAAAATCGCCGTCTTGAATGGTCTGTGCCTCTACATAATGAATATCCTCGTAACCCAACCGCTCCAGCGCAGCGGCCACGGAGGTCATCCCCACCCCGTGGAGCGGCGTATATACCACCCGGATATGGCGGGCTTCCGCCAGCGTCAGGTCCGCCAGAACATCGAGATATTTTGCATCAATTTCAACTCCAACAATCTGGATAAATCCCTGAGTAACCGCTACATCATATTCGTATGTTTTGATTTCTTTTATACCAAGAACTTCCGCAATGATATGCTTGTCATGCGGCGGAACAACCTGTCCTCCATCAGACCAGTACGCTTTGAATCCATTGTCCGACGGCGGGTTATGGCTGGCGCTGACAACCACCCCGGCCATAGCCTGAAGCTCACGGACAGCAAAGGATAACGCAGGCGTTGCCCGGCAGCTATCGAAAAGATAGACCGATACCCCGTTTCCTGCGAGGACGCAAGCCGTTTCCCTGGCAAAGACGTCGGAATGATGACGTGTATCGTACGCAATGGCCACGCCTCGCTGCGCTGCGTCACTTCCTCCGACCTTGAGGATATACTGTGCCAGACCCTGCGCCGCCTCACCGATGGTGCGATTGTTGATCCGGTTCGGCCCCGGTCCCATCTTGCCGCGAATCCCTCCTGTACCGAACTCGATACGAACACGGAAGCAGTCCTCCAGTTCGGCCAGGTCTTCCGCTTCGATCAGGGCCAGAATATCCGCTTTGAATTCGACATAGTACGGCTCAGTCAACCAGGTATGTATCGCCTCTTCGGATGTCTGCGATAAGGCACCCGTTGTGGTCCAATCATGTATTCTTTGTCGTATAACTTCAGTCATATAAACCCTTTGCGCTTTATACTTTGTTAAATCCTACAAGCGTTACAACTTGCCAATGATATACCCATGATAATCATATCGGCACATGTATAAATCAAGCCTTTTCTAAATAAAATACGCCACGATTATGGTTTACCATGGCGTGGCGGTACCAGCAGGCGATAGAAGAAAATCTGATGGACTACTGTCGGATCGATCTGGGAATCTACCGCGGTATCACTGAAGGGCGGAATACACAAACTGGTAGGATGCATGTCGAAAGCGTTTGCAGAAAAACGGCATCAAGAAGATGCTCTATGATGTTCGGATGGGCCCTCAGGCGGTGTTTCACGAGGGTACTATCTATAGTAGTCCATCAGCGAGAATCCGAGGGTGTAGGATTGGGACATCCGCACATTCGCACCTACGACGTGGACAAGCGGATCTGGTCCGAGCCCGCGCAGATCGGTAATGTAGAACGATACGACCATTACTTTGCTCCGATCCTCTGGTTCGATCCAGCGGAACGGCTGCACGTTCTGTTTGACTGTCACGGACGATCAGGCGGCCAGCATATCGTAGCTGTACTGCCCAAGTCTACCGACGACTGGAAATCGGCTCCCGCGGTTGATCATTCCGTCAGCTATCCCCGTGTGTTTCCCCTTCCGGATGGTCGTCATCTGATGTACTCACGGACGTTCGGTCACCAGGGCTATTGGACTCATCGGATCACCGAAGACGGGAACACGTGGTCCAAGTCCGAACCTCTGATTGATTTCGACCAGGATCCCAGGGTTGACGGAGATACTTGGGGAGGCACTGTCGACACCGCTCACACGGCACGGTGCGGAAGTGTGCAAGGTCTGGGATTCGAGTCAGCGGATGACGAATCATATGTTCGGTCTAACTCCAGCTTCAACGCCGACAGCTTTTCCCTCCACTCTTGATCCGCGGTCAAGAAATCCCGAAAGGCCCGGTGACCTTCCAACTGATCGTGATCAGGATAGCAGGTATAGAAATGATTTACGGGCAGATCGATGTACGGCGGGAGATTCTCATACACCTCCCGGCCCGGGATACCCCCATCACCTTTATGCCGGCCCTCTAATACCGCCAACTCTTCAATCGTTTGAGGCATCTTTCCAAACGGCACGACCATCATAATATCAATAACCGGCTTGGCCACCATGCCGGGAATCGAAGTGCTGCCGAAGTGCTCAATGGATTCATAGGTCTTCACACCGGATAGAAAGTGATCCCGGACGCGGATATAGTCATCCGGCCAGGACGGATTGTACGGAGTAACCAGCGGCATGGAACCTCCTCACCTCTCAAGTCCATGGGCAGAAATCGCATCAACCACAGCCTGGGCGCAGGCCACCTTGCCCGTCTCGGACAAATGGAGCTGATCTTCGGCCAGATAGATCTCTATGTTATCCCATACGAGCGTATGCAGATCATTCATCGGCACCTCATTCGTCTCCATCAGCACTCGGGCAGCCGTATTATACTGATCAATCTCCTCGTTGCGCCACGACCAGCCCGTATCTACAAAAGGGCGATCCGGATGCACCGGCGTGCTGGTCGCCCAGATGACGCGTGGAGTGAACGCTCGAAGCTGCTTGAGAATTAAGGCGATATTGTCCCGGTACATCTCCACGGGCATCTGCACCGGACTTCGGTAGGGATTGTGCCCCGCATCATGAATCCCGTTGTTCCAATGCACAATATCAGGCTTGCCCAATTCTCCTATCCACCGCCCCATAGAAGAAAGCGTGTAGAGGCTGTATTGACAATTATCGGCTGGCCCGACCACCGTCGCCCGACCTTCTAAAAACTGCGCCACAAGCGGCTGATAACTCATCCGAATCGAGTCGCCGAGCAAAAGCACCTTCGGTAGATCACTCATCCATGATATCCTTTCCCTGATTCAGTGATAGATAAACGGAAGTATCTTGTTTTATTTAAGGGATATCGGTGCTGAGATCAACAGAAATCTACGGGCGTATCGACTGCGTGATTACAGGGACAAGGTTCCACAAAGAGGGGTTACTGTCCGCAGACGTACATTATTGTAATAACGGAAGAATGAATAGGCGGGAGGCGTGCAGGTGTTTATTGCGTGAACTTCTCGATGGATACATCAAAAAGACGAGACAGTTTTTGCGCCAGGTCGGAAGGTATAGGTCGTATATCGTGTTCAAGATGGGAAATGTGCCGCCGAGAGAATCCGCCGAGCATCTGGCCTAATTGATTCTGTGCCGGCCCATAATTGTCCCGGTATATTTTCAGGTTCATACCCGGTGTAATCTGCTTTTTCAAATTTGTATACCAGGCCGTTTCAAATACATCCACCATCTCGTCATCATCGTCTGCGTGCAACTGCATCTCATCACCAAACTCTTCCTCCAGAATAGCAAGAAGTTTAGGTGGGATTTTACCGCGAATAGCAATTTCAATACGGGGCGTTTTCACGACTGCCTGCACAATAACCTCTATACGATTACCTTGCTGACGGTAGGTCCAGCATACGACCCATTTATAGGTAAGATGGCAATGATAATGATCAGAAACTAATTTGCTGAAATTCGGCCACTCCGGCCTTATTGGTCCTTTATCTCGTAAATCATCAATGAGATTTACCATTTTCCGCTGAACAGGTATTGGCATGTGCCAAATATTCTTCAGCACTCTTTTAGAAATGTAAACCTCGTACATTTATTATACCTATCGACAACTCATAAATCAATACCTGTCAATAGGTATAGTCAAAATTCATCGACTAATCTCGCATATAATCACCCAATCATCATTTACTTGAACGGTCTGCTTTTGCCTTGTCAACTCAGAAGGGCTCGCATGTGTCCAAAGGACATATGCCATCACCAAATCACCAAATCACCAAATCACCATTTCCCCTCACCCCTTCATCCCCGTCAAAGTCGCCCCCTGGATAAAATACCGCTGGGCGAAGAAGAACAGCACAATAACCGGCAGCGTCATGATCAAGCCCGCAGCCATGGTCAGGGCGGGATTATTGTTGACCTGCACGGCAAAGGCGTAGAGGCCGAAGGCGAGCGGGTACAGCCGCTGATCGGCGATGTAAATGAGCGGCCCCATGAAGTCGTTCCAGGTGGCCATGAAGGTGAAGATAGCGATGGTCGCCAGGCTGGGTTTGATCAGCGGGAGGATGATATGCCAGTAGATACGCAGAAAACCGCAACCGTCGATCCGGGCGGAGTCTTCCAGATCTCGCGGGATGCCCTTCATGAATTGCCGCAGGAGAAAGATGAAAAAGGCGTTGCCGAACGCATGACCGCCCCACAACGGGAGCAGTGTATCGTATGCGCCCATGGATTTCCAGATAAGAAAATGCGGAATCATGGTGACCTGCGGCGGGATCATCATAGTAGCCAGCATCAACACAAAGCAAACCTCCCGACCCGGCCATTGTAATCGTGCAAAGCCGTAGGCGACCAGCGAACAGGAGACCAAGGTCAAGCCAATGCTGACTACCACCAGAAACAGGCTGGTCTTCGTATAATCCCATAACGGGATATGATCCAGCACGCGGTGATAATTGAACCGCAGTTTGCTCCACCAGGCCCCGAAAAAACCGTTACGCCTGATTTCAAATGTCAATTTAACCCGGCGGGGATCGCTGATGAAATCAGGGGAGTGCGCCGCTTCGTGCAACAGAGTCCAGGTCTTGATTTTGTTGGACACATCATCCGGGCCGGGCGTCTGCCAGGTGGCGGTCATCCAGGTAAAGTTCCCTAAGGATAGCGCCCGTTCTGCACTGTAGCGAACGCCATTTCTCTCCACCGTCAGCCACAATTCATGCCAACTGTCGTCGGGCCGAAGATGAAGCTGGATACGTTGTAAATCGGCGGCATCAAAGTCCAGATCGAACACCTTGCTGAGCACGATACGATCCCCGTTTGAAAAGTCATAATTGAGCAAAGTGTACGTCTGATAGGCCTCTTCAATCGGCCGCAGGGTGACGACATCCGGCGTTTCATTGTCCAGGCGTTGTGCGACCGGCGTATCGGCGCCGAGTTCCTGCACGACCAGATCGGTGTTGCGCACACGAATCTGGCTGAAACTCAACTGTCGCGCCACATTGTTGAAAATCCGATTCACCTCGTTACGATCGACCTCTCGCCGGGCTCTCGTGATAATTTGCACCGGCGCCAGATCCCAAACGGCGCTCGGCAGGCTGCGCCACATACGGTCATACAGTCCGCGTCCTAAATGATAGTAGGCGGTTACGGTATCGATACCGGTGGGCATCTTGAACCCGGTATCCCGCGCCAGACCGGCAAAGGCCGGTATTAAGACCGGCTGAAAAGGCCCTTCCAGGTGTTCATAGTATTGGGTATCTACGAAAGGACTATATGGCCTCGGCTCCGGCGAGATCGGCAGCAGATTGAATTCTTCAACAAACAGCTCCCGATCCATCTTGACGCTCGTCGTCGCCATCCAGACGAAGGGGATAGAAAAGATGACTGTACCTATAATCAGCAGGGCGTAGACGAATAGTTTGTGAAAAAGAGGCTTTACTGTCATAAGGATGTCCACGGATAACTCACCCCAAAGAAATGGTGATTTGGTGATGGCATATGTCCTTTGGACACATGCGAGCCCTTCGGGGTTGAAAAGACAAAAATCCATCCGTCAACCCCGAACCGCGAAGCGCGGTTCACTAATCACTAATCGCCAATCATTACTTAGTCCGCTTCATAATACACCCATCGCTTGGACAACTTGAGCTGCCAGGCGGTCAGGGCAAGGACGATCACAAACAGAACCCAGGCCATAGCAGACGCATAGCCCATATTGCCGTAGCGAAAGGCGTGGTTGAACAGGTGGTAGACGAAAAAAAGTGTCGAGTTGGCCGGGCCGCCCTGGGTCATGATGAATGCCTGACCGAAGATCTGGAACGTGCCGATCAACCCCATGACCAGATTGAAAAAGATGTAGGGCGTAAGCTGCGGTATCGTAATATATCTGAATTTCTGCCAGACGCTGCAACCGTCCAGATCGGCGGCTTCGTAGAGCTCTTTGCTGATGCCTTTCAGACCGGCCAGCCAGATGATCATACCGCTGCCCGCGCCCCATAAGCCCATGATCATGAGTGCCGGTTTACTCCAGGTGGCGTCCTGCAACCAGTTAGGCGCTTCCGAAAAAAAGAACGAGATCACCCGGTTCAATATGCCACCTTGAGGGTTGAATACCCAGATCCAGACGATGCTGACCACGACCATGGGCACGATGGCCGGCAGATAGAAAAACGTGCGCCAGATGGCCACACCCCGGATCTCCATATTTAGCAAGAGCGCGATGCCCAGGCCGACGACCAGGCCCATCGGGACGGCGATCACCATGAACACCGTATTCCACAGGGCGGTCATAAACAGATGATCCTGCGAAAACATCCAGACGTAGTTGAAGAGACCGATGAACTGAGGCGGATTGAGTACGTCGTACCGGGTAAAACTCATGACGATGGAAAACAGCATGGGCCCACCGCCGAAGATAATGAATCCAATCAACCACGGACTTGCGGCCATCCACCCTTCTCGCCACTGATGCCGCATATACCCGCCCTGGCTTCCAGGCACGGTGCGGCCACGGCCGGTCTTACGTCTGAAAATACGGGCCACCCGGTCCTGCAGACTGAGCCTGGTGTCCCACAGATAAACCATGACGCCGAAGGCCAGAAGAAGAAACCCATAGCCCACATAAAACCAGGTCCAGTTAATGGGATCGCCCTGCACCGGATTCAGAAATCGATCCAGCTCCCGCTGTATATTGGCCGCGCCCTGATCCAGTGCCTGCTGAGGGGTCAAATTATGGTAAAAAGCGGTTTCAGAAGCGCTCAGTAGTTCGTTCCACATGACCTGCCCCACCGGCGTGACCGGACGATAATAGGCATCCGGCAGCAGATCCATCAGGATACGGGAGCCTTCTTTGAAGTGATCCGGGACGGCCGGATTATTGAATACATATTTGTCGAAGTTTTTTTCGTTCAGTTCGATGATAGGAAGCTGACGAGGAATATAGAGGTGGCCCTGCGCTTCGGCGATCTCGCGTTCGCTTTCGATCCAGATGTCGAAGGCCCGGTCGCTGGTCATAAACCGGATAAAATCCCAGGCAGCTTCTTTGTTGCGTGCCGAAGAAGGGATGGCATAGGACCAGCCGCCGTTCATGGTGGCGCTGACGCGCCCTTTCGCCAGCTCTTTTTTCGGCAGCGGCGGTGGCGCGATACCCAGGTTGAGGTCCCGTCCGTAGTTGGCCAGAAAGGGCATACGCCAGGCCCCGTGGATCTCCATGGCGACCTTCCCCTGGATGAACGGGTCCAGTTCATTACCCTGAAAACCGGACTGAAAGGCGTTCACCTCTTCGAAGCCTCCTAGGGTATCGTATATGGAGACCATATATTCGAGCGCTTCTACCACTTCCGGCGTGTTGATAAGGTTCCGCGTACCGTCGTCGCTCAGGTATCGGGCGCCGTTCATCCATCCGTAGATATACAGAAACACGTTGCCGAACTGAGGAATATAGCCAACCGTTTTGAGCTTGCCGTCGCCATCCCGTTCCGAGAGTTTGACCGCATATTCTTTCAGTTCATCCCAGTCACGCGGCGGCTGCGCCTCGCCGTTCTCGTCCACCAGGCCGGCACGTTTGAGCAGATCCTTATTGTAAAACAACGCCCGGTCATCGACTGAATTGGGAATGGCGTACACCTGCCCTTTATATACGGCTTCGTCGAGGCAGGATTTGTAGAACCGTTCGAGGCGGGGGGTATCGCGCCCGGCGGCGATGTCCCGATCGATGAACGGATCAAGCGGCATGAACGCGCCGCGGGCCGCCCACTCCGCCACGGCATATCGGTCGAAATAGATCACATCGGGCGGCACCCCACCCGCGACACTGACCAGAAATCGGGTGGGATCGGCTACCTGATTACGTGCGGCTGTCTGGCCCGAGATCACCCGGTAAATGGGCTTGCTTGAATCCTGTTCATGCGCTACTCGGCTCAGCCGTTCAAATTCCTTGACCGCATCATCCATCGCGCCCTTGATCGGTCCACCGGGCCCCATGTATATGATCTCTACAATCTGTTCGGTTTCGTAAAGTGGATCAGCCTGCCGCTGCGGATAGAGAGCGAAGAGCAGGGCAAGACAGAGAAGGCTTGTGGCAAGAACAAGTTTGGTATTCATTCAAAGGCCAACCTGGTAGCTTGGTGCGAGGCGCATATATCGGATGCGCTATGCATCCGTTGCTGGGTATATACTACGGTTTTTTATAATCTGAAATGGATTGCAGACAAAGGCAAGTTGTTTATTAAAACAAGGGGCCTGATGACCAGCTCGTTTTACGGAAAAATATACTCAGCGCGCTACGATCATAATGAAGAACGGTTTGACCTACTGGATTTCTACTTAGATCGCCGGCGGCAGGCCGGTAAGCCGGAGCCAGTACTTGAACCCATGTGCGGTACAGGCTCGGAGCATGACGAAGGGCGTGTCGGCCGATGTCTTGCCAAACAGGAACGGTTTGTGGCTTCCCAGTTGGTAGAGACGGAATTATTCGATTATCATGAACGACTCTATGACCAGAAAGAGTTTGAGGGGATGCTGCAAACCGCCGGGTTTACACACATTAAAGCGACCATAGGATATGAAACTACTGAACAACAGGACATCCTGGTCTTTTCTTGCCGAAAACCAGACATTTCTGCAAACCGGCAGGCATTGCGGGGAAGATAAACGGCATACGAAGATAGATTGTATTTGTCAAACCCGCTTGTGACTTTGTTCATGAGCGGGTTTTTTATAGATAGACATAGGGCAGGCATAAGGTCTGTCTTTACACTATAGGTAGTTATGACTGATCTTAATATCGATATCCGTTTTATTCTGTTTTCTTCCTTTTACATCTTCGCTCTGGCCGAGATATTGTCCGGATTGGGGCTGACCTTCAGCAGCGGCGCGGATTCTGCGCGCTTATGCGCAGGTCGAGGTTGAGTCTGGACGAGTATGACCTGTTGACGACCTATCTGGCAGTGGGGATCACCATGACCGTCGGTACGCCGGGACTGATGTGGTGGAGACAGGTGAAATAGCAAGTGGGTCAAGTGGGCAAAACATATCCTTGTCCATCTCCTATTTTACATTGCCCTTATACTCTGCACGCTATACTTTGCACTCTGTACTAAGACTTTAAATACCTATTCAAAGGAGACGACCATGCAGACTATTGAAGCCGGCGGTCTGACTTTCCAGATAGAAAATCGTACCTTAGGCAAAGACGGCGGACCGGCGCTGCTGGTATTCGGCGATGTGGACGGCCAGCGGGTTCAGATTCTCCGCTTTGATTGCTTTCATGAAGCTCCGCATTACCACTATGATCCTACAGGGAAGAATCAGGTGCATCGCCTGGAACAAGGGGCCGATAACATTCGTTGGGCCGTAGATCAGGTGCGTGCTCATGTAGACGAAATGATTCGTACAGCCGGCTATGATGACATCGCGGACCAGACCGACATGACCACCGTAAAATCGATGGCAGATCAGATCGAACAGGCGCTCAGGACCGAACCGGAAACCGCCTGATCCGTGATGCCCGGGAACTATGAAACTTTAAAACAAAAATATTCGTTCCCTATAGTAGAATCATGTTGACTGCCCAGTTGTTGTGAACCGCAGGAGGTGTAGATGAGCCGGTTCTTTTTTCTTGCCAAACGATTTGTAGCCGGAGAATCTCTGGATGCTGCACTAAATGTGGTTCGGGAGTTGAACGCCAGAGGTTTAGACGTCACGTTGAACCTGCTCGGTGAACGCGGTAAAGATCGTACACGTGTGGAAGAGGGTGTTCAGCAATATCTCATTCTGCTGGATCGGATTTGTGAAGGGAAACTCCGCGCCAATATTTCTATTAAGCTCAGCCATCTCGGGCAGGAGATCGACGACGTATTCTGTCTGGAAAACCTGCATCAGATCCTGGAACACGCAGAGCAGTATCATAATTTTGTCCGTTTCGATATGGAAGGATCGGATTATCTCCAGCGAACGCTCGATATGTTTTACTCCCTCTATGAACGGTATCAGAACGTCGGTGTCGTCATTCAAGCCATGTTACACCGCAGCCCGCATGATATATTCGTCCTCAACGAAAACCAGATCCGTGTGCGGCTTTGCAAAGGCTCCTATAAAGAATCAGAGGGACTGGCCTTACAGGAAATGCCCAATATCCGTCAGGCTTTCCTGGCCATAGCGGAAACCCTGTTGACAGGCGGTCGTTATCCCGCCTTTGCTACGCATGACGACTTCCTGGTTGAAGCCATAAAGGATTACGCAGAGACCAACGGCATTGCCAAAGACCAATTTGAATTCCAGATGCTGTTCGGCCTGCGTCCCCTTCGCCAGCAGGAACTGAGTAAACAGGGCTACCGTGTACGTGTCTACGTCCCATTCGGGACGGAGTGGATGCCGTATTTCTATCGCCGCCTACGCGAACGCAAAGAAAATGTGTGGTTCGTCCTGAATAATATCTTCAGACGATAACATCCCGCCCAGGGTATCCATATCGGTCGTCATCGTCTGGTTTTATAAACCGGTCTTAATTAAACCTCCCCCTGTTCGATATTGATACATTCCCTTCCCAATATCGAACAGACCACGCTTTTTTCAATTAGCTATATTAGTATAACCCATTCATAAACATTTAGTTGTGACGTACATAATTTAATGGCATGCTATGTGCATAACCTACCTTCCGTCTATTTTTTTGCTGATTCCAACGGACACCAACGAGCGTTACGCCCCGGTTTGCCGACCTTAAAACCGGACAAGATCCTGCGCCCGATGCCATACGCCGGTACAAACAAGGTGACGTGCCGGCTGACCGCCTGCTTGAAGCGTACCAGTCTGAGGGTATGAAATCTGCCTTGAATATGTTTCTTAGCGATAAGCAAACGCTTTCCCTCTGGTCTTCTCAGGTCCAGCAACTCATCGCCTTCGGTTACAAGGTGATCGGAGCAAACGGCAGCGGTGAAGATATCTATCGCGCGTGTCGTTTCGCCACCGAACAGTACCCCGACGCGCCTGAAGTCTGGTATCATCTGGGTAGCGTGTATGCCTTTTCAGGGCGCTGGGAAGAAGCGACCAGCGCCTACCGTGCTGCCTATAACCTACGCCCCACGAATTATTTGATTCGTCGGATGTGTATCAGGCGGCGCAGAGAAAGTGAATGGAGTACGGAATGCGGTGCCGGTTGCGTTGGGGAACGACACGCGCAACGTGGGCAAAGTCGGGCATGGAGTCATTGGTTTTTCAATCAACAAATCAGCCAATCAACAAATCAGTCAATGATTATCAATGTTCAGCAATATATACCTTAGTAAAATCAAACTTACGACCAACGGTGCCGTCCGGTAGTTGTTTATAGCCTTTGATCCAGGGTTTACGCAGTTGTAAACCTATAGGATGATAGATGAATGCTGCACCATAGTCGGATACGAGGATCTGCTCCGCCTGCCGATAGAGCATGGATCGGCGATTGGCATCAACGGTTGAAATCGCCTGCTGAACAAGGGCATCAAATTGCGCGTTTTGCCAGTCCTGCCTTCCTGAGCCGCGAGGCTGTGACCGCCAGGTCATATCCAGCATATTACGCGGGTCCATGAAATCCGCGCCGAAAGTGAGAAGGCCGATATTCATCTGCCAGTCGAACAAGGCGCTCATATACGCGCTGTCATCTGCGGCACGGATGCTCAGGTCTATCCCCAGATGTTCTTTGATCATCCCCTGAATCGCAATAGCCACGTTACGATAGACCGGGCCAGGGGCGCGGAGCCAGATTTCCTGTCTTGGAAAGCCACGACCATTCGGATAGCCGGCTTCCCGCATGAGTTGTTTGGCACGTTGTGGATCGAATCCCTGCCATGCCTTATACTTCGATCCATCATAATCTTCGAAGCCCGGTGGCAGCATGGAATAAGCCGGAACCGCTGCGCCACGCAAAAGCACCCGGCAGATCGCTTCCCTGTTGATCGCTCGGGCAAAGGCTTCTCTCACCCGGTTGTCGTTAAACGGTGGCTTTTGGGTGCGAAAGAACAGGTACCAGGTCGCAGGGTCACCCATTCTGACCAGTTCCTTGCCGAGCTTCGGATCACGCTGTATACGTTCCAATTCATTTAAATCTACACTTTCGATATCGACTTCATCATTCTCATAGGCCATCACGGTTTGTGCGGAACGGTTGCGAAAAGGGTGTATGACTTTCTCAAGGTAGGGTTTATTCGGTCCGTTGTAGTTCGGATCGGGGACGAACGTCATTTGACTGCCACGTATCCATTCCAATATCTTAAACGCGGAATTGGTGACGAGATATTCTCCTTCCGTCCATTTGCGGCCGTACTTTTCCACCATCCACTGCGGTACCGGGAACGCGTCCCCGAAGGAAACCACATGGGGCAGATACGGCGTCGGATGTTCCGTCTCGATCACGAGCGTCAAATCGTCCAATGCGGTGATGCCGAGTTGTGTGACCTCTTTCAGTTCGCCATGATTGATGGCTTTGGCCTGTTTGATATCATAATAGAAAAAGGCGTATATGTTGGCTGAAGCTGGATCGACCATACGACGGTATGAGTAGACGAAATCGTGCGCGGTCACCGGTCGTCCATCACTCCATCGCGCGCCGGGGCGCAGGTGAAACGTCCACTTTGTAGCGTCCGCATTGGTTTCCCACCGTTGGGCAGCCCCGGCCACCGGCTGCATGTTCTCATCCCTAGTGAGCAAGGGTTCAAACGGCAGGATCGTGCCTCGGGTATCGTACGGGAAAATGCTGGAGTCCAGACTGATGGGCTCGGGGGTCATGTGCCGAAGCACCTGTTGCGCCGGCGGGGCTGCATCCGGGGGTAATGGTTTGCCGACTGAATTGATGAAGCGGTTGTATTGGGAATGAATATCCTGAACCAGTAGCAGTGAACCTATTGCCAAAATATACATAGCGATGCGGCGCATAATAACATCCTTATGAGGCTTCTATCATGGAAGAGAGCGCATCGCCTGTTGGCTGCCTGCGATCAATGAAATACCAGACACCCCATATAATGGCTCCTATGATTATCCATCCGCCCAGAGGCGATATTTCGATTTCCCACCGGGTATATCTGGTAAAATAGGAGTGATTAAATGTTTCGTTGATGCATCTGCTTCGGGCGTCTTTTCAAACAGTTTT
>CAJXCW010000128.1 GCA_913051705.1 uncultured bacterium | reverse complement strand
ATCGAATGCCCAATATAAATGCAGCTCTATTAGTTGCACAATTAGAATCTATTGAGCAATTACTCAGTAAGAAAAGAAAATTGTCTTATGATTACAAAACTTTTTCCTTTATCTAAATAGCTAGCTTTTATTTTCTTGATTATACTCTTAGAGCTTTTTGATAATTTGCTTTGTAGTTTCAGTTGTTTTTTTAAAATATTACGTAATTCATTCCTAATTTAAAGTCGTACCAAGTTCTGTTCCAGTACTTATTGTATTTTCCTTCAAGAAAATATCCAAATGATTTGCTGTGCTTAATCCCGTATATAAATCCCATTGTCCCCGTTGACATGCCTATTATTGCAAACGCTTCCATAATTCCCCCTTCGCGCGTGCGCACTTTTACTTTTGGGTTTTTCCTTTACCTATCTAACAATATAACCCCTCGATTAGACTATAACGTTTATGGGAGAACAACTTTTAGACTCGACAGCAGAACAGTAATGACAAACCCCCGAATTATTGAGTCTAAGATTACTAGACGAGCAATTTTTACGAGGCCAATCCGTGGCCAAAACAGAAAAAACGGGCAGAAGTGTCAGAGGATATAAACCTCATAACCTTTTCTGCCCGTTAATGTTACATATCATACGCCAGAGAGGATTCGAACCTCTGACCTACGGCTTCGGAGGCCGTCGCTCTATCCAGCTGAGCTACTGGCGCAAAATAAGTTGTGGGCGAAAAAATAAGCTGCGCCCTGCTATTTGTCAAAGGAATTTCTTACCAGCCTCCGGTGTGCAGAGAACACCGGAGGCCCCTTGATGGTCTGTATCTTCAACCTTTAATGTTACAAAAGAATTGATCGAGTGATCTTCTCCGACCCATTCAACTTTCATAAATCGATCTGTTCGACCGATTAACTGACCATTGGCATTCCGTTCTTCGGCCAAAACCTCGACCTGGGTTTCCTTAAATCTCGCATTATAATCATGTGTCTTACGTTCACTCAACGCTCTAATTTCCCGACTGCGCTCTTGAGCCGCCTTCAGATCGACCTGGTTCGGCATTTGGGCAGCGCGTGTATGATCTCTACGGGAATAGGTAAACACATGAAAATAGGCGAAGGGTGAGCGATCTAAGAAATCAACCATACGTTGAAAATGTGAATCGGTTTCACCGGGGAACCCGACCATAATATCTGCACCGATACAGATATCAGGCACCTTTTTCGTCAGCTTTTCCAATAACGAGGACGTTTCCTCTATGGTATAGGTTCTCTTCATGCTCCTCAAGATTTCATTGTCGCCGTGTTGTACGGCAAGGTGCAGATATCGACAGAATCGAGGGGCGTGTTGCTGCATCAAACGGATCAAGTCGTCAGTTACATCGGTCGGCCATATAGAACTCAACCGAAGCCGTGGCAATTCCGGTATGGACAATATGTGTTCAATGACCTGGATCAAGTCGATTGAATCTTTGAGATCTGATCCATATTCCCCTAAATGCACCCCGGACAATACAATTTCTTTATACCCGGAATCCAGAAAGGTCCTTGCTTGCTTCAGGATATCCTTTAAAGGTCGACTTCGATGCCTGCCTCTCGCCCAGGGTATGATGCAAAAGGAGCAAAACTGATCGCACCCGTCTTGAATTTTCAACGTAGCGCGGGTTCTGTTTTCAAATGCGGTCACGTCCAGCCGATCATCGAAGGTCCTGATCTCAGACCTTCTCGTGACATAGGATTTTGGCGATGAATCGTGTTCCCTGGATAGAACGATATCAACCAGATCACCCTTTTCAGCATTTCCCAGAACCAGATCAACGCCCTCAATGTTCAAAAGTTCTTCGGCATTGGTCTGAGCATAGCAACCCGTCGCAACGATCGTTGCGTCAGGTGCCAGGCGGACGGCGCGCCTGAGCACCTGCCTTGCCCGGCTATCCGCTTTATTGGTGACCGTACAAGTATTGACGACATATACATCAGCTTTTTCCGTAAAAGGGACCACCTGAAATCCTCTGGCCACAAAACGTTCCCGGATGGCTTCCGTTTCATATTGATTCAGCCTGCAACCAAGGGTATGCAATGCCACCGTGGGGCTACGGAAATCGATCTCTTGAGATATGTCGTCAATACGAGAAATTACGAATCCCCTTTTTTGCCTTCCACCGCTTCCTCAGCGTCTGCTTCGGCAACTGGTTCGTCGGACGCTACCTTTTCCTGCGCATCTGCTTCGACCGGCTTCTCCACCACCGCCGCCTCAGCGTCTGCTTCGGCAACTGGTTCGTCGGACGCTACCTTTTCCTCAGCGTCTGCTTCGGCAACTGGTTCGTCGGACGCTACCTTTTCCTGCGCATCTGCTTCGACCGGCTTCTCCACCACCGCCGCCTCAGCGTCTGCTTCGGCAACTGGTGTTTCCGTTTGTCCTGCTTTTTTGTCTACGGACACCACATCACCGATCACAGTGGTTACAACAGGATGGTTCTGCAGATAATCATCGATTTCGGCTCTTTCCCGATCCCGGAAATATGCTTTTACACTGAGTACGATCCGGCGATTCTTACCATCAAACTCGATGACTTTAAGTGGGATTTCTTCTTCATCCTTAAAGGCATCACTCGGTCGTTTTATTTCTGGATGGCCTAATTGAGAAATCGGTACAAACCCTTCTACATCATGGGGTAGTTCAACAACCACACCACGTTCGAGCAGACGGACAATTTTCCCTGTCGTCTCCGTATCCATTGGATATACTTCGGATAGGGAGACCCACGGATCGTCGGTAACTTGCTTTATGCCCAGTGAAATGCGACGGGCATCGGGATCGATATTCAAGACCATAATATCGATGTCTTCCCCCTTTTTTACAATCTCACTGGGATGTTTGATCCGTTTCGTCCATGACATATCAGAAATATGAACCAGACCGTCTATGCCGTCATCGATAGCCACAAATGCACCGAAGGCGGTTAAATTTCGGACCCGGCCCTGTACAATACTACCCACAGGATATTTTCCACCAAGCGCTTGCCATGGATCAGGCTGGGTTTGTTTTATTCCGAGAGATATTTTCTCATTCTGTTGATCTACCTTGAGAACGATGGCCTGAATCATATCTCCTATAGACACTATTTTTGATGGATGGGTGATGTGTTTTGTCCAGGACATTTCTGATATATGGACCAGACCCTCCACCCCTTTTTCCAGTTCAATGAAGGCACCGTAATCCGTGATGCTGACTACTTTACCTGTAATCAGATCGCCATTCGGATATTTATCTTCCACGTTCGCCCATGGATAGGGTTCGAGTTGTTTTAAACCAAGAGAGATCCGTTCACGCTCTTTGTCGAAATCAAGAATCGCAATGGAAATCTCATCCCCGATAGAGACCAGTTCGGAGGGGTGCCCGATTCGTCCCCATGACATGTCCGTAATATGCAAAAGGCCGTCGATGCCGCCTAAATCGACGAAGGCGCCGAAATCGGTGATATTCTTTACGACCCCCTTACGAACCTGGCCCTTCTCCAACTCGGCCATAATCTCTTCCTTGAGCTTCTCTTTCTCTTTTTCCAGAACCACGCGACGGGAAACCACAATATTCCGACGACTTTTGTTCAATTTAATGATCTTAAAGGGCAGCTTTTCATTAATGAACTGGTCCAAATTCGGGGTCTGTTTAAGCGCAACTTGAGATCCCGGGAGAAAGGCATCCACACCAAAGAGATCGACGACAAGACCGCCTTTTATCCTCCTGAGAATCAGACCTTCTACCACAGAACCATCTTCATGGGCATCCCTGATCTTGTCCCACACCTTCATGAAATCGGCTTTCTGCTTGGAAATAACGAGTTGACCTTCCTGGTCTTCAATATTTTCAAGAAACACTTCAATTTCACTGCCGACTTCGAGTTCATCAGGTTCTGTGAACTCAGCGAGAGCGATGGTTCCTTCGGATTTAAATCCAACATCTACAACGACTTCACCCTTTTCTATCGCGACGACGCGACCGGGTATAATTTCACCCTCTCTGATATCCTTCATGGTATCCGCATAAAGGTAAAACATCTCTTCATATTCCTGAAGCGCCTGTTCATCCATTTCCTCTGCATCCATCCATTTGGGCAGCTTGACCGGTCCGGCGGTTGCCTTTGGAGTGCCCTCATCCGGTTCTTCCTCAGATGTGGATGGTTCCGCAGATATCACTTCTGCCGTCTCCGCGGTTACGACGGGCAATGAAGATTCCTCGGACATTTCGTCCGGGGAAGTCTTCGGTGTGTCCTCTGACATGTTACTCCTCCTTGAAGGAAAATAAATTCGGACGTCTTCAATTCATCGGAGAACCGATTGAGTAAAAAGAAATCCGCCTGATTACAACATAGGGGTCTGTCTAAGCCTTAATTAATTGATCTTTTAAATCCAGAACTTCTGTATCGGATAATGCTCTCCATTGACCTGGCGAGAGATGTCCCAGGATGATCGGTCCGAAACGAACCCGGATTAATCGCATCACCGAATATCCAATGTATTTACACATATGCCTTATTTGTCGATTGCGCCCTTCATGAAGGATAATGGTCAACCAGGTTGTATCTTTATCTTTCGCATGTATTTGTACCTGACATGGGCCTGTCATCCGATTATCGAGTGGAATTCCATCTCTTAATTTTTGAATCACATCGCGATCTGGATGGCCCTGAAGTAGTACCCTGTATTCTTTTTCTACACCAAATCGTGGATGTATCATTTCATAACTTAAATCGCCATCATTAGTAAATAGCAATATACCTTCCGAGTCACAATCAAGACGCCCTACAGGAAAAACCCGATGAGGAATTTCCTGTAATAGGGACATAACCGTTTTTCGATTAAACGGATCAGTAACCGTCGTTATGTACCCAACGGGTTTGTTTAATACGAAATAGTATTGCTCTGTGGCCGGTTCTATGGTCTGGTTATCCACGGTGACGTGATCTGTATTCGGCTGCACTCTGGTGCCTGGCGTATTAACAGTTTCTCCATTAACAGCAACCCTTCCGGCTATAATCAAATCATCACTATGCCTTCGTGAGGCCACACCTGAATGTGCGATGTATTTATTCAGTCTCATCACGTTCAAAAATGGGGGTTTGAGGCTTTGGGAAAAGGGAGTGATCCATATCTTCCGTCTCCTCTTCTTCTATATCAATATTACGATCTTTCAGCAGGTCGTTCAATTCATCTATTCTTGGTAAGTCCGTCAGGTTGTTCAATCCGAAATATTTTAGAAAATCCGTGGTGGTGGCATATAATATAGGTCGCCCGACACCGTCTCCACGACCTGCAATTCGAATCAGGTTGCGATCCAACAAGGTTCGTAATACGCCATCGACATTTACGCCACGAACAGCCTCCACTCCAGACCGACTTACAGGTTGTTTATAGGCTATAATCGATAGACATTCGAGAGAAGCCTGCGTTAATCTCGAAGGAATATGGCCTCGATATAATCGTTTGATCCATTTTGCATATTCTACGCGGGTGCTGAATTGATACCCATCGGCCACATCATTAATCTGGAAGCTATGCGGCGCCTCTTTATATTCGGCGTTCAATTCACAAATACAATTTTTTATTACATGCTCATCAAGATCATCCAGAACACGGCTGATTTCTTTTAAGGTTAAAGGAGCATCATAAGCAAACAGAAGAGCTTCGATAATCGATTTGTATTCCAAAAATTGTGTTTCTTCGGTCATATCGCCCTCCTGATTAGCTGGTTTCAAGAGCTCGTATTATCCTGCTTCTGAAGATATAGCCAAATTTCGCCTATATTATCCGTTTGTTCAAAAGCGATTTTTCGTGTTCTGATTAATTCGAGCAAAGCCAGAAACATGCCGATAATGATCGGTCGGGTCACCTCATTAAACAGGTCTTTGAAGAAGAGGCCATCCCGATTATGCAGTTGGCGCATGATGTCATCCATCCGATCTTCAACGGTTATGGCTTCTCTTTCTATTGTCCTGTCGAATGTGTTATCAACCCTGTCTATGACCTTTTTGAACGACTGCAATAAATCCCAGAGATTCAAATTGTTTGTCAGACCGATATCAAGCGGTTCCATATCGTCTGTGATATCTTCCCAGTTCTCTGAGGCAGGGCGATAAAAAATATCGACCTGTTGATCTTCCTGATTGCCAAGGACGTGAGCGGCTTCCTTATATCGCCGATATTCCAATAGACGTTGCACCAGTTCTTGACGCGGATCTATTTCTTCTGTTGCTTCTTCAGCGAGCCGTCTCGGCAACAGCATTTTCGATTTGATCCGAATAAGGGTTGCCGCCATCAGGATATAATCTCCACCCATCTCAAGATCCAGCAGTTTCAATAGCTCCAGGTACTCCAGATATTGATGGGTGATGAGGGCGACCGGTATATCATAGATGTCAATCTCATGTTCCTGGAGTAAAAACAATAGCAGGTCTAAAGGGCCTTCAAAGTTTTCCAACTGCACCTGATAAGCCATGGCCATCCTCTCTTTTTTAATCGTTTTTCAAGAAGAGATAGGGACGCCATGAATGGTGTCCTATGCCAATGAAATCTCGAATAAAATGGATCCGTGTCGGCGACCTGGGTTTTTTCATCAAGTCCATATTCACATGATCCAGCATTCGGTCGCCCTTCTTATTATTGCATTTCTGGCAAGCGCAAACCATATTCTCCCAGCTGTCTTCTCCGCCACGATATCTGGGAATAATATGATCAACGGTAAGGGGGCCACGTGTTGTACCACAATATTGGCATTGGTGGCCATCCCTTTTCAGGATATTCTTCCGGGATAACATGATGCCTTTATTGGGTGGACGGATGTAGGTCATTAATCGGACAATAGCAGGACGGTCAAATACCATAAATACGGTACGGATGGGATTGGGGTAGCTATCAACGATCTCCGCTTTACCTAAAAAGACAAGGACCACCGCCCGCCTGGCGGTACAAACGCTCAATGGTTCATAATTCTGATTCAATATCAGGACATGCTCAGTTATCATTTTTTGCACGCTTCCTCTCAGGGCTCACATCTGCCCAAGAGAATTACTTAATCTAGGAATTAAACTGGATAAAGTCAATATGTTTCTTTAATATATATATGCATTTCTACAAGTTACGTCTGTAATACAGTCATCCCTGGATGCACCTGCTGGTGAAGCGAAATTGATCTCAAAGAATTGTAATTTCCTGATCTTTGTATTGCAATTGGTACAACTTATAATACACCTGGCCGGCCTTCAATAATTCGTGGTGTGTACCCGTTTCTACAATTTGGCCATGATGAAGCACAATGATTTTATCTGCATGCTGAATCGTTGATAAACGGTGAGCAATGATGATTGAGGTACGGTCAGCCATCAATGAATTTATGGCTTCCTGTATGAGTTGTTCGGTTTCGGTATCTATATTGGAAGTGGCCTCGTCAAGGACAAGAATGGCAGGTTCATAGACCAGAGCCCGTGCGAAAGAAAGGAGTTGTCTTTGTCCTGAGGATATGGTCCCTCCTCGTTCTCCCAGGACTGTTTCATATCTTTCTTCCAAGCGGTCAATAAATGGAGCCGCATTAACATGGTTGGCCGCCGCGTGTATTTGGGTTTCTGAAATGGTATCTTTCCACAATCTGATATTTTCAGAAACGGTAGCTGAAAATAGAAACACATCCTGTAAAACCAGACCGATATGTTGCCTCAAGGTGGATTGATCCAATTGCCTGATATCAATATCATCAATAAGAATCCTACCTTTTCGGACATCATAAAACCGACATATTAAATTAATGATGGTTGATTTTCCGGCTCCTGTGGCCCCCACAAACGCAGCACATTGCCCCGGTTCTACGATAAATGAAACATCTTTCAATACCCATTCGTCGTTGTTGTATGCAAACCAGACATGGTCAAATTCTATTTTCCCATTTAATCTTTCAATATTGATCGGTGCATCCGGATTTTCGATTTCAGGTTTGTCGTCCAGCAGGGCGAACAGTCTTTCAGAGGCTGCCAGAGCGGCTTGCAAGGTGTTATAATGTTCACTGAGGTTACTTATGGGTTGAAAAAACTGTTG
Source organism: uncultured bacterium (assembly GCA_913051705.1). Lineage (GTDB taxonomy): Bacteria > JAAXHH01 > JAAXHH01 > JAAXHH01 > JAAXHH01 > CAJXCW01. The sequence goes on along the minus strand of CAJXCW010000128.1, from coordinate 7,061 downwards.
TACATATTGTAGAAAAGCGATTAAAACGCCGATGGATAGCGCCTGTTGTATAACCTGCCCACCGGCATACCAGAGGATAAGACCAATGGCAAGGGCACTGATCACTTCTACCGCTGGAAAGAAGATGGCATAATATCGAATAGTTTTTATATACGCATTTTGATGGCCCTCATTTATTTCATCAAATTCTTTAAAATTATATTCCTGCCTATTAAAAAGTTGAATCACAGCCATCCCGGTGATACTTTCCTGAAGATGGGCGTTCATCCTGGCAATGATTATCCTGACTTCTCTGAATGCGGTTCTCACTTTCTTTCGAAACAGCATCGCCGCATAGAATAAAAGAGGTAAGACGGCGAAGGAGATCAACGCCAGTTTCCAATCCAGCAACAACATGGCGATCATAATCCCGATGAGGGTAAACACCTCCCCGAACATACTAACGACGCCTGATGAAAACATTTCATTCAGCGCCTCAATATCGTTAGTCACTCGGGTAATTAACCGTCCAACCGGATTTTTATCATAGTAGGAAACTGATAGTCTTTGCAGGTGTGAATACACGGCCATTCTGACATCATACATGACTTTCTGCCCGGCCAGATTGGTTAAATAAATCTGGCCAAAGCGACAGATGAAAACCAATAATAGAGCGGAGCAATAAAAAATCCCAATACGATGGAGACCATCTATATCATCATTAGCGATATAGGTGTCGATCGCCACTTTGGTCAGGTAGGGGCCAATCAGTCTCAGTCCTGCTACGGAGAGCAGCAATAAGACTGAAATGCCTATGTGTACCTTATAAGGTTTAAGATATTGCAACAGCCTGTACATCAATAGCCGGTCGTATACTTTGTCAGCTGTTTCTTCAGAATCTGTATGATTCATTTAATCATCGTTCCTAAGGGCATCTTGAAGCAGTTGTTTTTTATATATCCTGGCATACATGCCTTGCATTTCGATTAAAGAAGCGTGGTCACCTTTTTCTATGATTTGCCCCTTGTCGAGTACAATAATCAGATCCGCATTTTTAATCGTTGAAATGCGGTGGGAAACAATAATAGCCGTTCGTTCATCCATTATCACATGCAGGTGTTTTAGAATTTTCTCTTCTGTATAGGTATCCACGCTGGATAGGGCATCATCAAGGATCAGAATGCGTGGATCTGTTATTAAGGCTCTGCCTATGGCTGTTCTTTGTTTCTGCCCACCGGACAGGGTCACACCCCTTTCACCAACCAGGGTATCGAATTGGTCCGGGAATCTCTTTATATCATGTAAGATCTGGGAGTTTTCGGCCGCTTTTTGAATCTCAGCGAAAGTGGCTTCGGGTTTTCCATAGGCTATGTTTTCGCCAATGGACTTTGAAAACAGAAGCGTATCCTGAGGGACGACCCCCATAGCCGTTCTCAATTGTTGTAGCGGTATCTTGGTCACATCAACGCCATCTACAAATAGGGTGTTCGGTGGAGGATCATATATTCTGGCGATCAGATTGATTAACGTACTCTTACCAGATCCGGTCGGACCGATTATCGCTAATGTTTTACCCGGAGGGATCGTGAAAGAAATCCGGTCCAACACGGTGTTTTTACCATCATAGGAAAAAGATAAATCTTTTACTTCGATTTCGCCCTTGATATCTGTTTTTATGGATAAAGATTCATCAAAAAGCGGCGATATGTCCAGATGCATCATTTCGTTTATTCTCACCATGGAAGCCTTACCTCTTTGAATGATATTGATGACCCATCCAAAAGACATTAGAGGCCACATCAGGAATCCGAGGTAAATTTCGAATGCAACGAGTTCGCCGAGACTGATTCTATCCTCAATAACCAGAATACCACCATACCAAATGGTTATCACACTGCTCATACCGCCGATGGTGCCCATCAAAGGCCATATTGTGCCCTGGATTTTAACCAGGGCCATACTTCTCTCCACATATCGTTTACTGGCGGCCTTAAATTGATTTAATAAACTGATTTCACGGCCATAGGCCTTAACAACTCTAACCCCGGTTATGACCTCCTGTGCCCTGGAGCTTATATCTGCGATCTGTTCCTGAACGGCTCGGGAGCGTTCGTATAACCGTTTACTCAGGCGGTTTGTGGTGATCGGTAATATAATCATGGGGATCAGCGCGATGCAGGTCAGGGTGATTTCCTTGGAGAGCAGGGTAATTAAAACCGCAATAAAAATAATGAAGGCATTTGCAGAATACATGATTCCGGGGCCGAGGAGCATGCGGACCGCCTGGAGATCATTGGTAGACCTGGACATGATATCGCCGGTTTTTATCTGGTGAAAAACCGCTGATGACATCTGCTGAATATGTTGAAATATATCATTCCGCATATCATATTCAATCTGACGGGATACGACGCCGAGTGTCTGGCGAACATAATATCTGAAAACACCTTGAATAATTATGACACTGAGAAACGCAAGACTATAAAGGAGCATACTGCCGGGAACGGTCTCTTCTTGCAGGGTATCAATCGCCTCTTGTAATATCTGAGGCGCGATCAACATGATAAAATTGGAAAAGAATAGCGACAGGAAACCGAAGAGCATGGTCACCCGATATTTTAAAACGTATGGAAGGAGAGGTCTAAGCGAATGAATAAGGCTATATCCCGATTGGAGACTGTTTCAGGAGGGTAATTGCAGATTCGATGAGAAAAGGCTGTTCAAAAAACAATACTACAATCCGTTCATTCAGACAAGTGAAATTTCTTGACAATTCAGACATTTAAAATGGATCATATATGCCTATTTTTACGCTACTAAAAAAACAAACACGAGAGGATATTCCATGTCATCATTTGAAAAACTGGTCTCTATTATGGCACAATTGAGGTCGGCAGAAGGGTGCCCTTGGGATAAAGAGCAAACCCATAATACCCTGAGACCTTACCTTATCGAGGAGGCGTATGAAGTTTTGGAAGCTCTTGATCTTGGGGATGATCAATCATTTAAAGAAGAGTTAGGAGACCTTTTATTACAAGTGGTCTTTCATGCCCAGATCGCTACTGAGGAGGATCGATTTACTATTGAAGATATATCTCAACATATCGTCGATAAATTAATCCGTAGACACCCGCACGTTTTCGGCGACGTGGAAGCCAACACCGCCGGCGAGGTGCTGAACAACTGGGAAAAAATAAAACAACAAGAGCGTGGCAATAAAACAGAGTCTGTTCTCAATGGCTTGCCGGCTCAGTTACCAGCTCTTCTCCGCGCCCATAGAATCCAGGAAAAAGTAGCCCAGGTGAATTTTGATTGGGACCAGATAAACGACGTGTTGAATAAGGTCCGCGAAGAATTTGAAGAATTGGCTGATGTGGTAGGTAAAAAGGAAGGGGACCAGAATAAATCAGATCGGCTCGAAGAGGAAATGGGTGATTTACTATTTTCACTGGTCAATGTATCCAGGCACTTAAACATTACGCCGGAAGACGCATTACGCCGGTCTAATCAGAAATTCATAAAAAGATTCCGATATATTGAAGACATATTACAATTAAACGGCGAACGACTGGATCAAGCCTCGTTTGAGCGCCTGGATGAACTTTGGGATGAAGCGAAAAAAATAGAAGTGGAGGGTTGACCCGGTGATGATCGACGTGGTTTACCATGATACAAACTTTCATTTCATTCTGAAATTTCTCTATCTACGGACATTTTTCTTTTTATCCAGCTGATTGTCACTGGAATCAGGAGATATAAGATGAGAACCCCATCAAGGTAATTTTCAAATTGAGTGAAAACAGCGCCAAAATGGTCTCGGTCCCAATAGCTAACAGGACTCGAAAAGCGGATCTGCCAGTCAAAGGGAAAGAAAACCAGTGGGCCATCATCATTATGGGTTAATATATCAATGGTCGCATGTAACAAGCAGGCATTAAAGAACCAGAACCACCAATTATTTAATACCGTGTGTTTACCATGGATTTTGTATAGGGTAGCTATTGCAAACAGGAGGACAAAAGGCGCTTGAAGGAAATTTTGGGAAATAATCCAAAACGGATCTGTAAAAAACAGGGTATTGAAAATATGGTTGGACATTTCCCTGAATTCCCATCCCAGTATATACGGGTAGTATATCATAGAGCCTGATGTCAATAGTAACAAAGGGATATCAGGCGCAATAGATCCTATATAGATCGCGCGCTTCGGTATATCTTTTAATGAGGGAACAACTCTACTTATGGCTGCTGTAATTAAAAAATGAGAGTAGGTTCTCACGGATAATCCTTCTTATGTCATTACCGAATAAAAAGTCATTATACATATGGCCGAATCATTAATCCCCACGACGCTGACGCTTATCGAAGAGGGTTGCCGATCAGGACAACATTCTGGTGCACAAATCTATATGGCGCACCAGGGAAAAACCATAGTGGATATGGCCGTCGGAGAATCACATGACGGCATCATGATGTGTCCGGACACATTATTTCACTGGCTTTCTTCAACTAAACCCATAGCCGCAGTGGCTATCGGCCAGTTATGGGAAAGAGGGTTATTGGCCATGGATGACCTGGTATACCATCATATACCGGAATTTGGCATACGAGGAAAGGAGGAAATTTCCATACGCCATATTCTGACTCATACGGCCGGTATTAGAGGGGTAGATGTTGGTGGTTTTCGGACCCCATGGGATGAAACCATCAGGCGAATCTGTGCCATGCCCGTTGAAAAAAACTGGAAAATCGGAAAAAAAGCAGGCTATCATCTGGCATCAAGCTGGTTTATTCTGGGCGAACTGATACGACGATTGGATGGCCGACCATTTAATGAATATGTAAGAGACGAAATATTTTTACCATTGGAAATGTTCGATTCATGGATCGGCATGCCGCAGAAAGAATATGACCATTATCACCATCGGATCGGTCGCCTGTATGATACGGGAAAGAATGAGCCGGAATTAACGGACTGGCATACGGCCGCAAGTTGCGCATGGGTTGCACCGGGAAGTCATGGAAAAGGCCCGATGCGAGAGTTAGGCAGGTTCTATGAAATGTTGCTCAATCAGGGAGAGTGGAAGCAGAGGCGTATCCTTTCTCCCCAAAGTATAGCGGCCCTTACAGCAAGACATCGAACCGGGATATTCGATCATACCTTCCAACATATGATAGACTGGGGGCTCGGGTTTATTATTAATTCGAATCTATATGGCGCCGAAACCGTTCCCTATGGATATGGCCTGCATAGTTCAAATAGATGCTTCGGTCATAGTGGTCGTCAATCCTCTACAGCCTTTGCCGACCCGGAGCATGATCTGGTCGTCGCTTTAGCATTTAACGGGACACCTGGTGAGCGGGCTCATAATCGAAGAATCAGAGATGTACTCACGGCCATTTATGAAGATCTCGGACTGGTCGATTAATGTGTCCATGTAAATGAAAGGGAAGGATTCATGTCGACATCTACACAATTAAGAATCGGAATGATCGGGGTCGCCGGACGTGGCGGTTTGTGGCGTAGTTGGCATCAACCGAATGGCAGATCTGTTATTGTCGGAGGAGCGGATATCAATCCAGCCCACCTTGAAAAGTTTTCAAAAGATCATGGCGGCGCTCCTTTTATAACATCCGACTATTCTCAATTAATAAGCAGAGATGATATCGACGCCATTGCCGTCACATCTCCCGACTTCTGCCATGATGAACATGCTGTAGCTGCCTTGCGGGCCGGAAAGCATGTATTTTGTGAAAAACCTCTGGCCATCACAATCGAGGGGTGTGATCATATCCTCGAAACCTGGCACCACAGTGGTAAACAGCTGATGGTAGGTTTCAATATGAGGTATATGAATATTTTCAGGTCTATGAAAGAGATCATTGAATCCGGCGTTATCGGTGAAGTGAAAGCAGTTTGGGTTCGTCATTTCGTTGGACTTGGAAGTGATTTTTATTACCATGACTGGCATGCCAAGCGGGCGAATACAACATCCCTGCTACTTCAAAAAGGATCACACGATCTTGATATGATTCACTGGCTCACAGGAAAATACACCAAACGAACGGCCGCCTTTGGCGGATTAGATTATTTCGGTGGGGATAAGCCCAATGAGTTAATATGTCCTGATTGTATTGAAAAAGAGGACTGTGTAGAATATATGACCGGTCCGAGAGTTCAGTGTGCATTCCGTCAGGAAGTCGATGTAGAGGATAATCAAACCATGATTATGGAATTAGAGGGAGGTATCAAAGCGTCCTATCTGCAATGCCATTTTACGCCTGATTATCATCGAAATTATACGGTGATCGGCACCGAGGGCAGATTGGAGAATTCAGAACCCGAAATGAAAATATGGGTTAAAACACGATTATCTAATTCCTGCAGGGAGATATCCGATCGGACCTATGACATCAAGCCGGCGACGGGGACGCATGGTGGGGCCGACCCGGTAATTTGTAAGGATTTTGTTGATATGTGTCTCGATGGGAAAGATCCGGTGGCTCCCCCTCTGGCTGGTCGGATGAGCGTGGCTGCTGGTGTATGTGCAGCCCGATCCATCCGAAGCGGTGGCATGCCGATAGATGTGCCGCTCCCACCCGATTGGGTAAATAGCAGGGGGACTTGAACCTAACCCTTGAGTAACTCTTGGATGGGGGATCCCTTGTCGACCAGCGCCATAGGGCGTCCATCCCGAGTATCGTAGTGATCGTAGCGAATAAATCGGGTAAAGAGATCGGTCGTGATACGACATTCGCACCATCTTTATCTGTGGCGCCTATGACCTGGCCGGCTCGGATTCCGCCACCGGCCAGAACGGCTGACCAGGCCTGCGGATAATGATCTCTTCCTTAGGCTTCTCGGATTGCCCGGGGCTCATGATCAAGATTAAAAGATACATTCAACGATGAATTCATCATCCGTACGGCTTGCTTATACATTTCTTTAATGTTCTGATCCTGATTTACCGAATTTTTTCATAAAGTTGTTTTCTGTCCACTCCAACAACGACATTCTTCTATTTATCCGCTGGCGATTGATTGGTCGTGGAGGGTATAGGTTTTCAAAAGGCCTGGTCGGAT
>CAJXCW010000127.1 GCA_913051705.1 uncultured bacterium | reverse complement strand
CCGCCGTGGCAAAGATGGAGACGAAGCCGACGAAGCCGATGAAGAGATCGAGATCGACGAAACGCAGCTCTCCACCGATGGCGAGGAGCAGTATAGCTACGCGGTCCGGGCGCGCGGCGATACCGACGACGAGCGGGAGGAGAACAAAGATAAACGGAAGAAAGTCAACATATCCTGGTCCAAAGATTCGCGGCGGTTTTCGCTGGTCCGGTCGGATCGGCGCAAATCAGGTGACCTGTGGGTGATTCACTCGGTCGGCAATAAACGTCCTCAGCTTGAGACCTACAAGTACGACTTGCCGGGTGAAAAGGACGTGAGCCAGCAGGAAATACAGATCTATGATCTACAGACGCGTTCCATGGTTACGGTCGATTCCGTGGGTTTCAAAGACCAGCGGCTCTTTACCCTGTCTGACCGGCAGTTTATTTATCCCGATAGCGATGACCCCGTCCGCACGCTCTGGCTGTCCGACAACTCTGATGAACTGTACTTCCGTCGTCGAAGTCGTGATCAGCACAAGGTCGACGTGTGTGTGGCGGATGCGGCCACCGGCACGGTACGGGTGCTGCTTGAGGAGCGACTGAATACGTATGTGGAGACGCGGAATATCGAACGCCTTACATCGGGTGACTTTCTCTGGTGGTCGGAACGCGATGGGTGGGCGCATCTTTACCGTTACGGGGCCGACGGCACGCTCAAAAACCGGCTTACCGAGGGACCGTGGTCGGTGCGGCAAGTGGTGGGTGTCGATGAAACCCGGGGGGTCGTCTATTTCAGGGCCAATGGCCGCGAGCAGAATGAAGACCCCTATTATCAACATCTGTACCGAGTGAATCTGGACGGGAGCAGACTCCAGCTCGTTGATCCCGGAGACTTCGACCACCGCGTGAGCATGGGCGAATCCAACCGTTTCTTCGTCGATAACTACGCCCGGACGAATACAGCCCCTGCCTCAGCCCTCTACAATGCTGCGGGCACAAAAATAATGGACCTGGAGGAGGCCGATTTTTCCAGGTTGATGAACGCCGGCTACCAGTTCCCGGAACCGTATACCGTGAAGGCCGCCGATCGCGTGACCGACCTGTACGGCGTCATCTATAAACCCTTCGACTTTGATCCGGAGAAAACATATCCCATCATCGCTTATGTCTATCCCGGTCCGCAGACGGAGGCGGTATCGAAGTTTTTCTCGACCAACCGGTACGAGACGGCCTTATCGCAGTTCGGCTTCATTGTCATCACTGTGGGCAACCGGGGTGGCCACCCGGCGCGGTCCAAGTGGTATCATAATTACGGCTACGGCAACCTGCGTGACTATGGCCTCGCCGATAAGAAGGCCGCGATTGAGCAGTTGTCAGACCGTCATGATTTTATCGACATCGACCGCGTGGGCATCTACGGCCATTCGGGTGGCGGCTTCATGTCAACGGCCGCGATGCTCGTCTACCCGGATTTCTTCAAGGTGGCGGTGTCGTCCTCAGGAAATCATAACAACGACGTATACAACGCGAACTGGTCGGAGAAGCACCACGGCGTCAAAGAGGTCGTCAGTGACTCAGGCGAAGTCACCTTCGAGTATGATATAGAAAAGAACTCGGATCTGGCGAAGAACCTGAAGGGGCACCTGCTGCTGACCACCGGGGACATCGACAACAACGTACACCCCGCCGGTACCCTGCGGATGGCCGAGGCGCTGATCCGTGCGAACAAACGTTTTGATTTCTTCATCTTCCCTGGGCAGAGGCATGGTTACGGGGATATGTCGAACTACTGGTTCTGGCTCCGTGCAGAATACTTCGTCAGGCATTTGCTGGGTGATCAGCACTGGAATCCGAATATCATAGAACTTAATCTTGAAAAGGAGCAGACCAGTAGCAGGTAGCCGTCATGGGGATATCGAGTAAGGAAAGGCGTCAATGACGAGCGAGGGACATCATACATGCGTACCATCGGTATCGAATACCCGGCGCCCAACCGGATGCACTTCTGTGAGCTGGGTGATCCCGGCGAACTTTCTCCATCCCAGATCCTGATCCGTACTGAATTCTCGGGTATCACCAACGGCACGGAACGCCACGCCATGGTGGGCGAATTCAACTGGAAACATTTTCCCGGACGGCATGGGTATCAGCACGTGGGGATTATCGAGGCGACCGGCAACGAGGTGGAAGGGTTTAATACCGGAGAGCGGGTTTTCTACGGGGCTTATGTCGGACACAGGGCCTGGCATATAGTAGATACCGAAAACGGCCCTCCCCTGCTTATCACCCTGCCGGACGACATGGATCATCCATACTGCGCCCTGTTCGGCGTTGCGGGCGTCGGCCTTCGGTGCGTCCGCCGTGTCCGTGTCCGTCCGGCGCAGAAGGTCTGGGTCGTCGGACAGGGGCTCATCGGCGGTTTTGCAGCCCAGGCGGCACGGGCGTACGGGGCGCATGTGACGGTCACCGATATCGACGAAAACCGGCTGTCCCTCGCCCGGTCGTGTGGCACGCATCGGGTACTCGATGCCTGTGACGAGCGTGTGTTCGAGCAGCTCAAAGAAGGCGGTCCTTATAATATAGTCATTGACGGATCAGGATACAAAGACCTGTTTTTCGATATTCAGGAACACGCGCTACTTGCCCGTCGCGGCGTCATCGGCGCCCTGGCGGTCCGTGGAGAAACCACGTTCGACTGGTCCATGCTCCACCAACGCGAGTTGTCCGTCGAAGTGTCATGCCATTTTGCGGTGGAGGATCTGACCATCTTGCGACATTTCGTTCGGGAACATATCATACATATCAAGCCGGTGGTGTCTCATAGGGTTTCGATTGATGAAGCGCCTGATATCTATACTATTCTCCGGGACCGTCCCGCGGAACTACTGGGGGTTATTTTCGACTGGCACGATTGAAGCATGGTGCCTGATCAGCTTTCTTCAATACAGGAGACGTACGATGGATTACACGCGAAGAGAATTTATAGGGATGGTATCGGCGGCGGCGGCATTGACGGGTGTGGCGTGTGGCGCTGAGGAGTCGGGTGGCAGCGCAGATGCGCTGGCCGGCGATGATCCGCTTGGCGTACGGCCGGACTTTCCGGTGGTTTCTGAGGGGGTTTATCTCAACTCACCGTATATCACGCCGTCACCCCGGCAGGCCATCGAGGCGGCACAGGCGTTTCTGGAAGCCAAGGCGCGCGATCCCATCAGCCTGGGCAACATGCTGGGCGAGACCACGGCGGCACGGCAGAAATACGCGCAGCTCATCGGCGCGAGCGAGGCCGAGGTGAGCATGCTGTTTGCCACCAGCGACGGCGAAAACGTGGTAACGCGCGCCCTCGATCTGAAACAGGGCGACAACGTGGTGATCGACGACCTGCACTATACGACAACCTACGTTCTGTACAGCCACCTTCGCAAAACCAGAGGCATCGATCTGCGCATCGTCAAGAATAAGGATGGCGCAGCAACACCGGAGGCGTTCGCGGAACTCGTTGATGACCGGACCCGGCTGATCTCGGTGTCCTGGATATCGCACGTCAACGGCTACCACCACGACCTCAAAGCGCTTGCGGATCTCGCCCATGCGCACAACGCCTATCTGTACGCCGATTCGATTCAGGGTACCGGGGTGGTCACGCTGGACGCCAGGGCCACGGGCATCGACTTCTTTACCTCGGGCACCTACAAGTGGCTGCTTGGTGGCTACGGCGTGGCGCCGTTCTACGTGCGTGAGGAGTTGATGGATCTCATTACGCCCGATCGGCTGGGCGGTTTGAGTGTCGCCAACGAGCTGGAAAATCATGAGTTCGAACTCCACAGTGACGCACGGAAACATATTTACGCGACGCTGGGATTCGGTTCGGTTTTCCAGTTGAGCGCCGCCCTCGACTATCTCCTCAAGGTGGGTGTCGAGAATATCGAGCGGCACACGGTGGCGCTCGCGCACCGGATCCATCAGGGACTGACCGACCAGGGCTACCGGGTAAATACCCCGGCCGGCAACCGCTCCGCCATCGTCGCCTTCTGGCATGATAAAGAGGTTGAAAAAGTCAAAACCGCCATGGAAGCCGCCCGGATCAAGTTTTCCTTCAGAGAAGACAACACCCAGATCCGCGTCGGCCCCGCGCTGTTCAACAACGGGTCCGAGATCGACCGATTTCTGGAGGTCACGGGCAGTCTGGCGTAGGCCGTCATAAACAACTCTAAATGATGGTACGCAGAGGCGGTGTAACGTGCTTGGTGCTTTGTTAAAAATTGGATCGGTGAAGTGAACCTCGCTCGCTAACCCGCACAGCAGGAGTTATTTTATACCTACTGTCTTTCGTGTTTTATCCTTAACCATTTTCACGCTCTCATGTGTATCATCCGCCTGGGCACAGGGGCTTCCGTCGGCGAAGCCGGAGGAGGTCGGGCTTTCTTCCGAACGGTTGGAGCGTCTGGACCGTGTTATGCAATCCTATGTCGACCAGGATCAGGTGGCAGGGGGCGTCGCATTGATTGTGCGACAGGGTCAGGTCGCGTATCTGAAGTCCTTCGGGATGGCGGATAAAGAGGCGGGCAAGAGGATGACGCCGGATCACATCTTCCGTATCGCCTCGATGAGCAAGGCGATCACCAGTGTGGCCGTGATGATGCTATATGAAGAAGGGCATTTTTTGCTGAGCGATCCCATCTCGAAGTATATCCCCGAGTTCAAGGATATGCAGGTGCTGGTAACGAATGATAAGGGCGCTTCCGAGCCGTATACGCTCGTGCCTGCCACGCGAGAGATCACGATCCTCCTTCCAATAAAGAAGGAAGAGTCCAAATCATGAACGAAGGTCAAACACCCCTTACATAGCCTCTAAAATGCGATAACTGTGAGTCACGGAGAACAGCTCCGAAATCGGAATGACATGTGGAACTGAACCACGCAAGCCTTCATCATTTTGCCATGCGGCATATCGTTGATGCGGGTTATGCGCCAAGCATCTCAGAGATCGCAGCAGCGTTTACTGTTTCAGATGATGAAGTCATCAGGCGCTTGCGGGCACTTGAGGAATATCACGGCGTGGTGTTGCACCCGGCATCTTCTGAAATCTGGGTCATACATCCTTTTTCAAACGCACCGACTAACTTCTGGATCACGTCTAAAAATGGGGGTTGGTGGGGAAATTGTGCGTGGTGTTCCCTGGGGGTAGCGGCTCTGCTGGATGAAGATGTATCGATCACAACGACATTGGGCGCTGAATCAAAGCAGATCATAGTGGAGGTCAAAGAAGGGAAGCTGCTGAACGAAAATTTGTATATTCACTTCCCGATTCCTATGGCTAAGGCGTGGGATAACGTCCCCTTCACGTGCAGCACCATGCTGCTATTCGATTCTGAAAAGGCGATTGACGACTGGTGTCATCGCCATAATATGAAAAGGGGCGATGTACAGGCGATTCAAAATATATGGGCATTTTCTAAGGTCTGGTATGGCAATCATTTGAAACCCAATTGGGTAAAATGGACAGCCGCAGAGGCCAAAGCAATTTTTAAACGTTTTGGCTTGACCCATCCCATCTGGGATATGTCTGCCACGCAGTCAAGGTTCTAGCGTTAGGTTCCAGCATATATTGCGGAACTGGGAAAGGATGCATAGAATGAACGACACAAAAAACATACAAAGGAGATAACAAAACCATTGGCAAATCTTGCGTGTACGTTTTGGTTTGCCATGGTTCTTCTTTGGGCTTGTGTCGTTGTAAGGCCATCGGCGATCCTCAAAATGGAGACTTGAGAGGTGTGGGAGGCAACCATCCTATGTATCTGGTTTCGTGGAATGAAGTCCAGGAATTCTTGTCCAGTCTCAATGCCAGTGATAAGACCTACCATTATCGCTTACCCACGGAAGCAGAATGGGAATATGCAGCGCGAGCCGGTACAAAGACTCTGTATTCGTTCGGTGATGGTGAAAGCCTGCTTTCAGAACACGGGTTACCTGTCCACATCACTTCGGCATCTCAAGTCCGAACCGGTCGGCGACCTCGCGCAGCTTATCGATGGTGCCCGGCGGCAGGGGGATGCCATGCTTAATACGCTCCTGGTAGACGCGGTCCTCCGGTTCACCGGGTACGAAGAGTTCTTCAACACCGTCTGCTTTCGGTAATCCTTTCATGGCAATCACCAGTTGATCAATGTTTTCACGATAGGCGTCCGGATCAGTGAATGCACTGATGTCGATCGCACCGATAAAACTGTTCTGGACGCCTCCTCTGGCACCAGGCCCAAGTATGGCGGTCGTCAGTAAGGGGTTGCCGACCATCAAACTTGACATGCATTCGAACAGCAGCGCCAGGCCGTAGCCCTTGTACCCGCCTGCCGGCTGCAGGAATCTGACCTGGTCCGGATCCGTGGTCGGTTGCCCATTTTCATCCAACGCCCAGGTGTCTGGAATCGATACGCCTTTGTCTTTTGCCACATCTATCTTGCCGAAGGCGGCCACGCTGGTGGCCATATCCAGGGTGATAAACGGCTGGGTGTTGCCGGGGACTACAATGGCAATCGGACTGTTATGTACACCGGCGGCGCGAGCGCCCGGCGGCGTCATGTTCGGCGGGTTACAGACGGATGCGATGCCGACCATGTTCTCTTTCGCCGCCATCTGCGCGTAATACGCCATGGCGCCCTGATGCGTCGTATTACGGATAATGGCCCAGCCGATACCCGCCTCCCTGGCTTTACCGATGACCTGTTTCATGGCAAAGGTCGTCACCACCGGTCCGAAGGCATTGTCTCCCTCGATGAGCAGCGTCGCGGCTGTTTCTCTCTCAATCCGAATGTTCGGTCGCGGATTAAAATGTCCCGCATCCACCGACCGGACATAACCGGCCACACGCTGTACGCCGTGAGAATCCACCCCGCGCAAATTAGCCCATACCAGCACTTTGGCCTCGATCGCCGCATCTTCCACAGGCAAACCAACCTTTTCAAAAACCGTAGCCGTAAACGCCTGTAATGCTTTGCCGTCGACATATATATCCGTCATAATGTTCCTTCCATAATCGGTAAATTACTCTGCCAAATATTGGTATTATCGAAATGATATGGATACACAAAGCCTGCCCATAATAACCATTCCCTTCTGCCCTGTCCAATACTCTCGCAAGATATCTTCCTGTTGACAAAAAGCCCTGATAATAATAAGGTGTGACACACATCCTGTTAACAGATAGAATGCACCGGGCTTACCTTGTTTTGCCCACTTGCCCACTTGCCATGATCTTACTGCAACTACTCCGCGTCTACCTGATCCTGATTATAATCAGAGCCCTGATGTCCTGGTTCAAACCCGATCCTACAGCGCCGCTTGTACGTATACTGGCCTGGATCACGGAACCGGCTCTATCGCCGATTCGGCGTATCATACCGCCGTTTTCCATACCTAAAACCAGCATACGCATCGACCTGGCCCCGTTCTTTGTTCTCCTGATCGGCACCTGGATCTTGACGAAACTGAAGTTTTGAACCTGCCTCCTATGTCTTATATTCTATACGCCGCACTCACAGGACTTTTCCTTGTCCTCTGCATCGCTGCATCCGTATCTGCCCAACCCATATCTCTGACGCTTGATGTCAAGCGGCATGAACTGCGTAACGGCCTTCAGATTCTGACTCTGGAAAATCATACCCTGCCGATCATCAGCTATTATACCTTCTTCAGAGTCGGATCACGCCATGAATCCATTGGCCAGACCGGCATCTCCCATCTGTTCGAGCATATGATGTTTAACGGGGCCAGGCGGTATCGTCCCAAATAGTTCGACCAGATGCAGGAGTCGGGCGGTGGGTTTGCCAATGCGTATACAACGGAAGATATGACGGTTTACTATGAACATTTTCCCGATGATCAGCTTGAACTGATCGTCGATATGGAGTCGGACAGAATGGCGCATCTGGCGTTGACAGAACAAAGCCTGACCTCGGAACGGGCGATTGTTAAAGAGGAACGTCGGATTCAAATCGATAATTCCGTATCCGGGCAGGTATTCGAACTGTTGCACGCTCTGGCATACACTGCCCATCCCTACCGCTGGCCGGTGCTTGGATGGATGTCGGACCTGGATGCTATTACGCTTGAGGATTGTAAGGCGTATTTCCGTACGCACTATGCGCCCAACCAGGCGGTGATTGTCCTCGTCGGTGACTTTGATACAGGATCAGCCGTGCAGCTCATACGCCGGTTTTACGAACGCATACCTGCGCGACCCACACCCCCTGAAGTGCGGACCGCCGAGCCCCCTCAATACGGCGAGCGCCGAGCGGTCCTGTATAAACATGCGGAACTGCCGGCGCTGGCAGTAGGGTATCATGCCGCCTCGACGCCGGGCGAAGATATCTTCGCGCTCGATGTCTTTCAGGTGATCCTGGCCCAGGGTGAAAGTTCGCGTCTGTATAAACGACTGGTGTATGACGAACAGGCAACCGTATCCGAGGATGAGATCTCACGGGTTATTCAAGACCATATACCGGGAGAGATATGGCTGGCTGTCGTCCTGGGCAAGGCGGATGACATTATTCCCCGGATAGAGCGCCTGGGCCCGATAGAACGGCATGGCTTTAGAACATTAGATAGAAAGGCTTCCCCATGATCGTAATCGGCCTGGAAACCTCATCGTCTGCGGCCAGTATAGCTGTAGCGCAGGATCATCAGATTCTGGCGGAAACCTTTCTCCGGGTTGATACCCTGTATGCGGAACAGCTACCCGGCCTATTGAAAAGGACGCTGGCAGAGGCCAACGTAACGATACAGGGTGTAGATGGATTTGCCGTGTCGATCGGACCAGGATCATATACTGGACTGCGCGTAGGGTTGAGCCTGGTAAAAGGACTGGCCTTTGCTACCGGAAAACCGTTTGCCGCTGTGCCTACCCTGGACGCTGTAGCCTATAATCTGCCGTATTGCAGATATCCAGTCCACGTCATGCTGGATGCCCGTAGAGGTCAGGTCTATGCCGCTCGATATGATATGACCGAGGGTCGACCGGAACGCACCTCGGCCTTTCAAGCCGCAGCCGTAGAAGATATCATTTCAGATGTGCATGAAACGGCGGTGTTCGCCGGTAGTGGCGCAGAGGTCTATCGGACGCAGATCTATGAATCGCTTGGCGATAAGGCCCACTTTCTTCCCCCGGGCGTGGCTTGTTTACACGCTTCATCTATTGTATGTATGGGCGCACATGCGCTTCAACAAGGTGAACACGCGTCATTATATGATCTGGAACCCTTATACCTGAGACGACCGATATTCACCAAGCAACCTGAGACGCACTCAAAACGTGTTCGGAATCTATCCGGTAAATAAATCTGTTAAAAACACATTCAAAATGTCACCTTGAGATATCCTGAACTGATGATACAAATTCAAGACGTGGTCATTGGCCCTATGACACCGCTCCACCTTCCTCAAGTTTTGGAGATCGAGCGAGCGTCTTACCCCGACCCCTGGACGCAAGCGACATTCATGCGGGAGCTGAATGCTTCCAAAATAGCAGTAACTATTGTTGCACACCAGGACGATACCGTGTGCGGGTACATTATTTCCTGGATGATCCTGGAAGAAGTCCACATCGGTAATGTCGCAGTGGCCTCCGAATTCCGACGTCAGGGTATAGGGCGTATGATGATGGAATGGTTGCTTGAAGAAGGTATACAACGTGGATGTACTTTTTCAACACTCGAAGTGCGAAGATCCAATCAGGCCGCACAATTGATGTACCAGAATCTCGGCTTTCGAGCTGTAGCATGCCGAAAAACCTATTATTCAGAACCGGTAGAAGACGCTATTGTGATGCTGAAGTCATTGTGAGTTTGGTTCTCAGAACATTTTTTGTATGACATAATTAAGTAAGCCATTGACAGGTCTATGTATCATCTATTATCATTAGCGTGTAAAGCCTCGTTGTTCTACACTATTTGCAATGGAAGGCATCCAAAGGACACCTTCGAGCCCTTAGGGGTTTACTATTTGCAATTTGAAATTATCTGAACCACCCTGGGATGGGAGGAGGTTTCGTGATGGATTTATCTTTTCCGGAATGTCACAAATGTCATGTAGGGATTCTGCTTCCACTCTCCGACTACGGACGTGACGGCGCCACAATCATGTATAAGGCCTGGACCTGTTCCCATCCGGACTGCGGATTTAATATCCGCATCGACAACGGCGATATCAGCTTTGGTAAACTGACGACGCAATCCAATAAATAAATTGTCTGATTTGTTGATTGTCTGATTGATGTTTTTCGAGCTACTTCGTCATTATTGTAAATAAATCTGTATGGTTATATAATCAACAAATCAGACAATCCCTCCTATGCTTGTGCTCGGTATCGATACCTCTTGTGACGAAACAGCAGCGGCCGTGGTCAAAGATGAAACTGTGATCATGTCCAACGTCATATCATCGCAAGGTATTCATCTGGAGTATGGCGGTGTGGTGCCCGAGTTGGCCTCCCGTGCACATTTGACGTTGCTCCTGCCGGCGATTGAATCGGCTCTACAAAAAACGGCGTGTACGCTGGAAGACCTGGATGTCATAGCCGTGACGTCCGGTCCAGGATTGGTCGGCTGCCTGTTGATCGGGCTGTCCATGGCAAAATCATTCGCCCTGTCTCTGGACAAACCGTTGATTGGCGTAAATCATATGGAGGGCCATCTGTTCGCCGGACGTCTGGCCGACCCGAATTTAAAACCGCCGTTTGTCGCGTTGATTGTATCAGGCGGCCATACCCAGCTTGTTCATGTTCGTCATTGGGGTTCGTACGATATCCTGGGTGCTACACGAGATGATGCGGCAGGTGAGGCGTTTGACAAGGTCGCTAAATTACTTCAGGTCGGCTATCCGGGAGGCCCTATCATTGATCAACTGGCGCGGGAAGGAGATCCGACTTATATAGCCTTCCCACGCACCTACCTTGACCGTGATCAATTTGAATTCAGTTTTAGCGGTATTAAAACATCGGTCCGCACCTATCTTACAAAACAATCAGCCGAACGTATAGACCGAGATCTGCCACACATCGCAGCCAGCTTTCAGGAAGCGGTGGTAGATGTGCTCGTGGATAAAACAATTGCCGCCGCTAAATCGCGGGATACTTCCAGCATACTGATAACCGGCGGTGTGGCCTGTAACAGCCGACTACGTGACCGGATGACCGCTCAGGGCGCCGAACACAACGTACGTGTGACTATTCCACCACCCATTTTATGTACCGACAACGGTGCCATGATTGCAGCGGTCGGATCATTTTATTTCATCCAGGGACGTAAGGACGAGCTGGATCTGACCGTCAATCCCCGTGCGACATTGAAAACCGCTTCTTAAAAATTGGTGATTTAGTGATTGATGCCGCTACGCGTCAATCACTAAATCACCAATTTTCTTCTTACCGCCTTTCACCATGTCACCCTGAATCCAACCATCACAGCCGGTTTATTCCAACGACGGTGTCCGAAGACGTCTGGTGTATCGAAATCGACCAGATGTGCGTCCACATAGGCATCCGTTATACCATAAATATGGACCCCGATCAGGCCAAACAGCAGTCTGCTACCTGCCGGGGTCAAACCGGTCAACGGCGATTGTTCGCGTTCGAGTAAAACACCTGTAAAGAGGCCAACCTCTAATAGCATGAGAATAACCGCTTTGACCGGCTTTTTGTTGTAGAACTGTCCCCAACCTGGAAAGGTCATGGATCGTAATAGAGCGCCGGTAGGGGAAGGGCCTGTCGGTGGTATAGAAGATATTGCCGCAAGTTGATCCGTACTATCTCCTATTTGCAGAGAATCTGATTGGCCCAGGATAACCTCGATATCCCACGAAATCCATAGACACAATATAAAGCTGATACGCCAGAGCGGGTTTGCCATCCATTTTCCAGATTTATTCTTTCACCATAAAAGCACAAACACTGGGGTGTGTTTGAAAAATAGGGCGGCGGCCAAAGAACGTGCGAAAACGTTGCTATCAAGTTCGATGCCAGAAGCTATTTTACAAACACACCCTAAAGTATTTTCAGGGCATATATACAGATTAGACATAATATATAGTAGGATCGGGATAGATGGCAACATCTGTAGTACAAATTCTTCGGAACAAACAGATGGCCTGATGTGTTTATAATATGTAGTGTATCTCAATATCAGGACATGCATTGATGAATATTTGACAGGTAATGGCTGATCCTTCACAATGCATCACATGCTGCAAGGACCAGCCATTGCTGGGCGTTCGGAAACGATTGCTAATAAAAAGCTTGACGGGAGGGAACCACGCTGTTTAAGATGAACGCAGTCCAATGATGGTGTAATCTTCACCTCTCCTTGATGCATACACCTATTCAAATTTCATCATATTTTAGCCATGAAGACACGACCGGATATAACATCCCAGGCAAATAATATTTTATTGGACGATGCCCTGACCACCGTATTTGAGGTTGAACAGATCGTCTTCCATCCGGTATCTTTGTGTATTAGGACAAAAGAAGGAGACCGTAGATGACACGCCTGATTCCATATGTCCTGACCGTGCTTTGCTTTCTGAGCATGCAACCGGTTGTATCTGCACAGTTAGATTATTTCGGTCAGAATAAAGTGCAGTATCGTGACTTTAAGTGGGAAGTCCTGACAACGCCTCATTTCGAGATCTTTTATTATCAGGGCGAGGAAGAAACAGCTTACGATGCAGCGCGGATGGCCGAACGATCTTACACGCGGCTGAGCCGTATTCTTCGTCATCGATTCAGTAATAAGATTCCTGTTATTCTCTACGCATCTCATACCGATTTTCAACAGACCAATGTGTTGGGCGGCTTCATTAGTGAAGGCACCGGCGGCGTCACGGAATTTAATAAAAACCGATTACTGCTGCCCTTTACCGGATCTTATGCGGAACTGGAGCATGTATTGACCCATGAGTTGGTCCATGAATTCCAGGGCGATATACTGTATGGCACGGGCCCGGGCGCTTCCGTAATCAATCCACTGGCCTTTATCGCCCCCCTGTGGTTTATGGAAGGAATGGCGGAGTATCTGTCGTTAGGACGGATTGATGAATACACCCATATGTGGCTTCGAGATGCGGCCCTTCAGGGCTACCTGCCTCCCTCTATTCCGGCGATGGATTACAGCTTCGGCGTCTATCGGTTCGGTCAGGCCCTGTTCGCCTATATCGGTGAAAAATATGGAGACGCCAAAGTAGGCGAAATTCTTCGTAAAACAGGTCGACTGCGTAATATAGAAGAAGCCTTCCGGTCCACCATCGGCAAGGATCTTCAGCAACTGTCGGAAGAGTGGACTGAACATGTCCGGAAAACCTATCTACCGCAGATCAAAGATTACGACAAACCGCAAAGTTTTTCGCGTCAATTGACCGATATTCGGAAGGCGCGGGCCAGTTTTCATCTGGCGCCGGCTATTTCGCCACGCGGCGATAAGATGGTCTATATTTCCAATCAAAGTCTATATAACGATATATACCTGGCCTCCGCCATTGACGGGCGCGTCATTTCCAAGCTCCTCGAAGGCGAGCGCTCGGCTGATTTTGAATCGTTGCGATTCTATACCACCTCGATATCCTGGTCGCCCGATGAACGTTTTATCTCATTTCCGGCGAAAATCGGCGCCCGGGATGCGTTGTATATCATGGATGTCCGAAAGAGAAAGGTCGTCCGGCGTATCAAAGTAGGTCTGGACGGCGCTTTGTCGCCAAGCTTTTCTCCGGATGGAAAGAAATTGATCTTTGTAGGACTTCAGGGTGGGCAATCAGACTTGTATGTCGTGGATGTCAACGGTAAAAATTTAACAGCCCTGACAAAGGATAGATATGCAGATCGTGATCCGGTCTGGTCACCCGATGGAACTAAAATCGCCTTTTCTACGGACCGGGGTGAAGTGACCGACTTCCGTACGTTGACCTTCAGCCATCAGCATATTGCCCTGTACGATGTAGCTACCGGAGACATAAAAGTATTGCCCGACCAGTATGGCAAGGGCATATCGCCGCAATGGTCCGGGGATAGTAAGAAAATCGCCTTTATTTCCGACCGAACCGGCATCTCTAATATTTTTATTATAGATCTGGAGACCGAAGAGACGTATCAGATCACCAACATATTGACCGGAGTAACCAATGTGACGGCCGCCGGACCGGCCATCAGTTGGGCGACGAAAGGCAACCGGCTGATTTTTACGGCTTTATCCTGGGGCGGATTCGATATTTTCGCGATCAATGACCCTATCCGTTTGATGGATAAACCGTATGTGCATGGACCTGTCAGCCCTGACCAGTTACAGCTTTCACCTCCCTTAAGTACAGCCCCTGTCGTCGATTCGTTTTCCGATAGTATAAGTATAATCCTCACACCGCAAGTCGACAGCACACAGACGACTGTAATCGTGCAGGAGGATAAGGATACGCAGGATATGGGCGCCACACCGGATACCACGTCATTGCCCGGTCTTTCGGTCTTGGACCTGGGACCTGTTGCGCCTGTTGCTGATGCGCCTTTTCGCGGCATCGGGCCGGCTGGTGAACTGCCCGACACCACCGTCTGGAACGATGGAACGTTCACAAAGAAGACCTATTCACCAAAATTCAGTCTCGACTTTATCGGCGGAAATGCCGGATACGCGACTAACATCGGCCTTGTAGGCAGCTCGATGCTGTCTTTCAGCGATATTCTGAACAACCACAATATTCTGATCGGTGCCAATATTTTCGGATCGATCTCCGATGCTGATTTGCTGTTCCGATATACCAACCTGACCAGTAGAACCAATTGGGGGCTGGCAGCGTTTCAATACCGCTTTGATCAGTTGGCTACCTTTCTGAGCCCGGTTTTGACGCAAACCCAAACTCAGATTAATAGGGGCCTTCAATTTTTCATAAGCCGTCCCTTCAGCAGATTCAATCGATTCGAACTCGGTATTCAGGGGGTCAACCGATCTCGCGAACTGGTTGACATTGAGTTCACTTTTTTCGGTGTCCGAAGAACCCGGCTCGGCACCCTGGGCAGTGTTAACTTTATCCAGCCCAATATCGGTCTTGTAACCGATAATGTTCTGTATGGCATTACCGGACCCATTGCCGGCGCCCGAGGCCGTATTGATTTAGTACCCACATTCGGCGAGCTTCAATTCACGCGACTTGCCGTAGACTATCGTAAATACTATAATGTACTTCAGCAATATGCCTTT
>CAJXCW010000126.1 GCA_913051705.1 uncultured bacterium | reverse complement strand
TAATCATGAACGGCTGAAAGCAGAATATGAGAACCGGTATCATGAATCCATATACATTGAGGAGAAAGCCCGGTTATATAAATTGAGCAATGCTCATGTTGAGACCTTTCCGCTTGATGATTGGACCTGGGGAGCGGAGCGTGCTGAGCTTTGGTTGGAGAAGCCGGAACGTCGTTTAATCGTCCGTTACAGAGATATTCCCGCCTGTCTGGCGCCGGGCAGTTGGAACGGGGATATCAGTAGTACAGATCTTGTGTATGCTCGGGCAGGTACCCATTTATCAGATTATGATAGTCTGGATGTAAAAGGTAAACTGGTTCTTGTTTCAGGATCGTTATCACAGGCGCATAAGGTGGCTGTACGTACCCTGGGGGCGGCCGGTGTTCTTTCGTTTTATAATCCGGTGGGACGTCCTGTTGATAATCCCGATCAAATTGCATGGCAGGGCCTTAGAGGCAGGCCGACGGATTCGGACACGGCGCAATACCCCTACGAGGCGACCTTCGGATTCAGCCTGTCTCATCGGATGGGGATGGATCTGCTGAGACTGCTTGAACAAAATCAATCCGTCAAGCTAAGTGCCCTTGTACACGCCACGACACATCCTGCTGATATGGAAGTACCGACGGCGGCCATCCCTGGTAATGGGTCCAGTGATCAGGAAATCGTTGTTTCCGCTCATTTGTTTGAAGGGATCGCCAAACAGGGGGCTAACGACAACATGAGCGGTAGTGCCGCTATCTTGGAAGCTGCACGCACGTTAAACACGTTAATTCTGGCCGGAAAACTGCCGAGACCCAAACGTACGATCCGTTTTCTCTGGGTACCTGAATTTTCCGGGATCTATGCCTATCTTGAACGGTATCCGGAGGAGCGAAGCCGTATGATCACCGCGATCAATATCGATATGATCGGCTCGCACCAGACGCGGAACGGGAATTCATTACATCTGTATCGAAATCCCTGGTCCCAGGCCAGCTTCGTGGACGATTTGACCGAGCATTTTTTTGAATATCTAGGGGATACAAATCGGGAAAAAGTACATAATCGGCGAATCAAGTATGGCTTCATGAAGCCGGTTATCGATCCAACCGGCTCGCGAGATCCTTTTTATTACCATATCGAATCTTACTATGGCTCATCGGATCACGCGGTATTTAACGGACGTGTTTTCCAGATTCCTGCTGTGCTGTTTAATAACTGGCCTGACATAGCGTATCATACCTCCGAGGATCGGACCGCCAACCTGGATCCGACACAATTGAAACGAGGGGCCTTTCTGATTGCGGCATCGGCCTATTATCTTGCGAACATATCCGCCTTCGCCACGCCGGCTCTGGCCACCCGGATGGCGGCCATGGGCGTCCTGAGGATTGATGAAGATATCCGCCGACAGCTCAACATTATGACTATGGCTTCTACGGCGGATATCGGTCTTCGGTATAAAGAGGCCAAGTTGTTTATTTCGGAATACTATCAGCGTGAACAGAGGAATCTGAATTCCCTTCAGGCGCTGGTTGATCCCAGGTCTTCAGAGGCTCGTCAATTAAATGATATTACCAAAGAATTGATGAAGCGGTCATCCTATGATCAGAACCGGGTGAAGAGCCATTTTCGGCGGCTTACAAGGCAGGTGAGCATCCCCGCCCGTGAACCGAAAGAGACCGATCAGGAACGCATTGCAGATGCCCTGATCCCCGACTGGGTTGAGATCGTTCCCGATTCGTCCCTATCGGTTGTTCGACGTATGCGAAAGGCTCTAGGATATAATCAGAGAGCAGCCACGTTGACCGGGCTTATTGCTGCAGAGTGCAAGAACTTTTGCGATGGTCAACGGACGATCCTGGACATCCAAAAAGCTGTTAGCGCCGAATTCGGTTCCGTCCCCGTTGCGGATGTGATGCAGTATTTCTATGAACTCGAACATCAGGGCCATGTCCGCATTCTAAGTAAAAAGTAGATCGCCTTCTAAAATCCAATTTCGAATCCTAGACGGAAAGCGCGCGGGGGAGAGTAATGCTGGGGATCGAGACTCAAAAGCCGGCGTAGGCGGGTAAACTCTTCTGTTTGCCCGGTGAACGCTTCCAGGGTGTACCCGTCATCATCTGGATCGCCTGTATTGGCGTACACGCTGATGATATTACGCCGATTGAGCACATTCTGAATTTCCGTAAAAAAGGCATACGAGAACTGACGGAACTGGAACCTTTTTCTTAACCGAAGATCCATATTGATCAAGGAGGGTAATCGGGCGAGGTTCGGTTTGCTGTCGGTCTGCTCTCCAAGCGAATTGGTGGGCGTGTAGGGCAGGCCGCTGCCGTAATATCCGATGATGGAAAGGCTCCATTCATCTAATGGGATGCCCAGAAACCGTTTACGCCAGGTATTCGGTGTGATAATATTGATCACGCCCGTTAAGGTATGACGTTGATCAAAGGCCATAGGAAATACATTCAGGATCGGAATGACCGTCTGATTTCTGGCACTTGGCCTTATGCTTGAGGTTTCTTGTGGCGATGAGGCAGTGCCCTGGGCATTTGAAAAAGTGTAATTCAAAGATCCCGACAGTATCCGGGAGATATCCCGTCTCATGAAAAACTCAATGCTGCGGACTGTTCCAAAATCTGCATTGGTAAATATAGAATAGCTACCGCCCGGATATTGAACCTGGGATATCGAGGTCAGATTTGATATCTTCTTATATGAACCTGTTAAGCCGGTTCTCAAATGATCCGTCAACGCATGTTCCAATCCGAATTCATAGGCTACGGTTTTTTGCGGGTCCAGATTAGGGTTGCCTAACCTCGGGAAATCTCCGCTGAGATCTCTCTGTAGATTTTCATAGGCAAATCGAAATTCAGGCGGTTGGAAAAAATATCCGTAACTGAATCGCCACAAGCTTCGTGAGGTAAACGGATGCGATAGGCCGATCCTTGGGCTGAACCGAATTTTAGTCGGGCTATTACGCAATTCGGTTAGACCGTTTGGTAAATTCACGAAAAATCGTTGCCCGGTATCAAAATAATCCATCCGGACGCCGGCGTTGACAATAAGCCTGGCTAATTCCAGTTTGTCCTGAATATACAGTGCCCCTTCAACGGGATTAGCTGAATATTGTTGGCCCGATGTTGTTGCCTGTAAGAAGGATTTTTCATCCCAATCCAACTTATACCATTGGGTTTCCAGGCCGGCTCGTATCTGGTTTCGAAAAGTGATCTGGCTGCTTAAGTCAAATCGTAATCCGTAGTAGGTGGTATGGGCTTTTCGGTAGACCGGAAAGAAATCTGAACCGTCTGTAAACGGAAGGCCTTCAAATTGATTTGAAGCCAGCAGGTTTGATTCGTATATCGATCCGGTATATGTCCCCTGGTTATCTTCCGAATAACCAGGCCATTTGGACCAGTACTGATCAAATAACATCGAGGGTGCTAACTTTGAATCGGTCGTATATCGATATATTCGTGCCGTATAATATGTTCTTGGGGTGACAGTGTGGTTCACCGATAAATTCAAAGCATAGCTGTGGTCCTGACGTTCCGGCAAGCCGTCTAAATTGAAATCATAGGAAAGCCCGTTTTGATCGCGATGGTCGTATAATTGTTGACGACGCTGAGAAAAATGGCCGCTGAGCTTCATTTTGAGCAAAGGATACGGTTTAAAGACCAGATTGCCGGCGACCGTAGTCAGGGTCCGGGTGTTATGGGGTAAATATTGTCCATCACTCATTCTCTGGCCCGAAATAAAGAATCCGCCACGTTCTCCAAGACCGGGCAATGGGCCGCTTAACACCCCTTCAACACGACCACCCTGCCAGGGGGACGGCGAACCATACCTGCCGCGATTCACGAAGTATCGACGCTGAAAATTAGTGAAGCTTCGAAAACGCCCTGATAGTTTTTGATTCCCCTCCCTGGTCACGATATTTATCATACCGGACATGGCATCGCCGTATTGTGCATCAAACCCACCGCGGTTAATCACCAATTCTTCCACTGAATCGAGTTGGATATGTGTGCCCAGACCGCCTAAAAGGGGGTTCTGTAAGGGGATGCCGTCGATATAATAGGATAATTCATCACTCCGACCACCGCGAACATGGAGATCGCCCGAAGCATCACGTACGACGCCGTTCTGCAGCAGGATGAGATCCGACAAGTCCGTCACAGGCAGGGGATATAAGTCCTGTGCGGTCAACACTTCACTCGAAGCGGTCCGGTCTGACCGGATATTAGGTCTTGGCGCGGTGATCGTTACTGGTTCTTTCAGGTCGAGGATATTGGTTTCTAAAGAAAAAACAACCTTTGTGGTCAGATCCGTGTTTACAATGACCTTTTCAGTCTGGACAGGAAGATACCCGATCATGCGCGCCTCGACACGGTAGACACCGGCCGGTACATTGAGGATAAAATACCCGCCGTTTAAACCGGAGATGGCGTACAGGCCGGTTCCAACCACATATATGTTGACGCCGGCCAGGGGATCCTGCGTGGCTGCATCTCGAACAAAACCGGCAATTTTACCTGTCGTTGCGGCAAAACCGCCTATGGGCAGGAAAATAAAGATGAGGAAAGCAATGAGCGGTCGTATCATAGTCTCTTCATGAAGTAGATAGTGAATTCTCAATAGAACAGTAAATACAAATATAGCAGAAACAAGTTAAGAGCAAAATACATGCCAGAAGGCTGCATCTCTTGGTCGATTTATATGGCTTAACGAGCGTATTATCAGGATTTGTCAAGGATTTATAGATGGGCAACTTTTAATACTGCCCTACCTCTCGATTTCAAAACTCCGCAAAGCATTTCGGTCGCTATGAAAAAAAATTCATAATAGAAGTACCGAAAAGCGGGCCACATAATATTGTTTTTTCTCTTTATATAACGCGACTTCTTCAGTTTTCTTTCTCTTTTCGGCGCCGTTTATGTAGATGTCTATTTTGTAGATCAGCATATCCAGAGCCGGTTTCAAATTTTCTGAACCCAGGATTCCGCTATCGATGATGTGTGACAGCGCCTGAATGCGAAACCGGTCCATCCCCCAGTAAGCATGTGATAACTGATCCGCGTGACCGCCATATTTTATCAGTAAGGGTTCATCCAGATACAAGACTGGTTTTCGGGCACAGATCCGTAGCCATAAATCATAGTCTTCACAAACCGGCAACGTAGGATCGAATCCCCCTATGTCATCGAAGATATGCCGATGAATGAGGACAGATGAGGGGGAGATCGCACATAAAGGCAAGCAGGTTTTAAAAATATATCCGCCATGCTTGGCATGTTTTTTCATCTGGTTAACACGGCGGCCTTTACGAATCCAGATTTCATTTGTGTGACATATCAGGTAATCCGAAGTTTTTTGTAAAGCCTCCCATTGTCTCTCCAACTTTTCCGGACACCATTCATCATCAGAATCCAGAAATGCTATCCATTGATGGGCGGCCGCCTGAATGCCGCGGTTACGGGCAGCACTGACCCCCTGATTTTTCTGATAAACATAGTGTATTTGCGGAAATTGGTCGGCTATCTGATCCCTGGTATTGTCTGTGGAACCATCATCCACGACGATGATTTCATCAGGCGACCGGGTCTGGTTGAGGACGGAATGAAGAGCTCGGGGCAATAATGAAGCCCTGTTGAATGTGGGGATGATAACGGAGATGGACATAGAAGGAGACAAGATACTGGCGCGTTACGCCAGGGGATATGCTCGAACACGATTCCATTTTACAATCCGTATTTCTTGATTTTATACTGAATTGTCCGTACGGTAACGCCAAGCGCCTCGGCTGCCCTGGTCCGATTCCCTCCGGTGTCTTCCAAGGCTCTCTGAATAACGAGCTTTTCCGCCTGCCCCTTTGTGTCGGCGAGCGTACCTAACTGATCCACCTGTAGAATCGAGGTAGACATGAATTGCGTCAGATTGGGTAAATGTTCAGGTAGGATACGCTCATCGTCGCTCAGGACCACGGCACTTTCCACAGCGTTTTCCAATTCCCGTATATTCCCGGGCCATTCATATTTCATACACAGGTCCAATGCCTTATCAGACAGCACCTTCAAATCCATACCATTCTCTTGGGTATGTTTTTCGATGAAGTGCTCAAGCAATAAGGGAATATCGTCGCGGCGATCTCGTAAGGGCGGCATATTAATGGGGATAACATTCAGGCGGTAATAGAGGTCCTTTCTGTATCGTCCGGCCTGTACGGCCTCCTCAAGGTTGCTGTTGGTGGCCGTAATCACGCGTACATCCACCTTCAAGGGGGCTGTGCCGCCTAATCGTTCAAATCGGCGCTCCTGCAGGACGCGAAGTAATTTGACCTGCAGGGCGCCACTGATCTCACCTATTTCGTCCAGGAAGATGGTCCCGCCGTCTGCTCGTTCGAAATAGCCTTTTCTGGTCGTATTCAACGCACCGGTATACGCGCCTTTTTCGGTTCCGAACAACTCGCTCTCAAGCAGATTGTCCGGTATGGAAGCGCAACTGACATCAATGAACGGCTGGTCGCAGCGATAACTTCTGGCATGAATGGCTTTAGCCACCAGTTCTTTACCTGTGCCGCTCTCCCCCCTGATAAGAACGGTCGTATTGGCCTTGGCGACTTTGTCGATGAGTTGAAAAACACGTTGAACTTTTTCACTCGTACCGATTATGACCGGCTCAGAGATGGAAGCGTTTCTGGGTTTTTCTTCTGATCGAATTTTTAACTGTTTTTCCTTGATCGCACTTTGAATAGCGGCCAGGAGTTCCTCCACATCAATAGGCTTGGTTAAATAAGAGAAGGCGCCGTCCCGCATGGCTTTCACGGCTGTTTCCACGGTAGCGAATGCCGTCATCATAATAATCTGTGTTTCCGGTGAAGCACTCTGCATTTTCTTTATGAGGTCCAGACCATTTAATCGCGGCATTTTCATGTCCGTGAGTAACACATCAAACTGTTTGTCCTGCGCCATATCAAAGGCCTGTTTACCGTTCGTTACCCCGGTAACATCATACCCTTCATCAGATAATATTTCTGTTAATCCCTCTATGGTGTGCCGATCATCCTCGGCTATCAAAATATTCGTCATAATTTAATCCTTGGTTCTCAGATGATGCTATGTATTGTGCCGCTACATGGATGTTCCATGTGATGTAGAATCGGCGGTTTGTACTGGACCGGCAGAAGTTGTTTTTTTATCTGAATCTTCCTACAGGGCCGGTAGCCATATCGTGAAAATTGTCCCCAATCCCAGCGTACTTTCCACTTCGATTTTACCCTCGTGTTTTTCTACAATCTGTTGGGCTATTGGTAAACCGAGCCCTGTCCCTGCGGATTTCGATGTGAAATACACTTCGAAAATGCGTTCCAGCTGATCGGCATCAATACCACATCCGGTGTCCTGGAATGTGATCGTGATGTACTTTTGTCGCGTGGAGATATCTCGAGTCAGATCTCCGGTCCAGGATGGCGTCAGAGATCGTGTTGTAATGGTCAAGGCGCCTCCATTATCCATGGCATCAAACGCATTGATCATCACATTAAGGAATACCTGCTTCATTTGATGCGTATCAACAGCCGCCATCAATCCGGGTTTGCCATAGAGAGGCGTGATGGTAACGGACCGTTCATATGCAGTACCCTGATGAACATCAATCACCTCGTCTATCAGGTCGTTGATATTGTATGGAAATGGACTCAATTCAGGAGGCCTTGCATAGGTCAAAAAATTTTCCACCAGCCCATCAATACGCCATATTTCCGACATGACCCGATCATAGTATTTGTCTCTTTTATCAGAGACCCCATTGGGTTTATCCATATCCCGTTTCAGGATCTGAAGGTTTATAACCATCGAGTTGAGCGGATTACGGATTTCATGGGATAGAATAGAGGCGAATTTACTCAGCGTCGCCAGCCGTTCCGCCCGTTGCAACTGTTTTTCTTTTTCCAGTAGATTCATGGCCATGTTGTTAAACTCATCCGCCAGCATGGTAAGCTCTCCGCTACCGGGGACATCAATGGTTCGTTTCAACTGTCCCTGGGCAAACAACTGCGTTCCTCGCACCAGTTCATAGATCGGGTGGGCGATTTTTTTAACGACTAAGATTCCTATGAGAGAAGCAGCAACGGCACTGACGATCATGAGAATACTGATTTCCCATTTCATCTCACGAGAACGCGCGAAGGCTTCCGCTGTAGGTTGTTCAATAACGACCTTCCATCCCATGAGATCAATCGGTGTAAATGCAGCAACAACTTCCCCATGTTCTCCGCTATAAATAAGTGTGCCGCTCTTTTCTGTCTGTAAAGCTTTACCGATAGCGGTGGAGCTGAGATCCTCCTGCCGGTAGACTCGTTCGCGTTCAGGATGGGCGATCAACCGGCCCGTACTACTGACGACATAGGCATACCCAAACCCTTGCCCCCTCCGGCCCAGTTGGACGCTGTCGACCAGTTCCCACATATCTTTCAAGTTGACACGAGCAGTCACATAGCCGGTTACCTCGGCGAATCGCCGTATAGGTAGGGTAATAGAGACCATCGGCAGACCATCGTCGGCGATATAAACTGGGGAGATGGTTACCTCGATATCTTGGGGGAGTTCAATGTCCTCTCGAGGGTGCGATTGCAGGAAGCCGTCCAAACGAGTCGTAGATTCCTCACGTCCCTCTAAATCTAAAACAGCCAACTCTCGAAAAAGTTCATGACTGACGACGACATTCTCGATTATTTTCTGCCGTTCTATTTCGGTGGCATCCAGCATATCCATATTATCCGCAACCTGACGGATAATATTCTGCGCCTGTTCGATATATAGGCGAATCTCATTACTGGCCCGCTTGGCCACTTCAAAATTACCATCCGCGACGGTATCTTCAATAGATTGCCGTGCGGTTGTAAGCAAGAGCAGACCGACAATAAGTACGGGGATGGTTGCCAGAGAAATATGCGAAAGGAGGAGGCGTGGCCACAAGCGTTCACGCAGGGGCATTGAGGCCATCAGACGTTCCCTCAGGGTATGTCGGAGAGAAGATGATACCAGGTCGCCGGTGAAAGGAGTGCTTCGCCCGGTGCGCCTATGTTTTTGAAGTCTGGATTGTACGCCACGTACTGTGTTTGGATGAAGTAGAGGAACATGCAGGGCTGATCTTGACTGATCAACTGTTGAAGTTGCTGATAAATGGGCAGGGCGCGTGATTGTTCCGAAAGACCAAAAAGAAAATTGATATTTCGGTCTATTCGACGATTGCTATAGCCGAGCACATTGCCCAGTCCGATGCTCTCGGAGTGGAAGACCGCATAAAAGTCATCCGGCGTAGGATCAAAATCCTGAATGAACAGGGCCGCAGCATAACTACCGACTCTCAAACGCTCTACCAGTTCTTTCTGGTCGACCGGCGTCGGGATAACTTTTATTCCGATATCATTTAAATTCAGCTTGATCAAACGCACAATTTTTTCGGATGACAGAGAGCCTCTGGGGAATAGCAATTCAAACCGTAAAGGCTGTCTGTTGCGGTCTAAAATGCCATCATGATTCGAGTCTCTCCACCCCTGTTTTCGAAGCAGATCTATTGCTTTTCCGGGGTCATACTTGAAATGTTCCGCACCGCCCTGAGCCCAGAACGTCGGCTCAATCGGGCTATGCGCAATCTCGCCTGCACCGGGGACGACCACCTTATTGAGGATGCGCGTCCGGTCTGTTGCATAGGTAAGCGCCCGGCGGATGACGACATCGGATAGAATTGGATGCGCGTGATTGTAAAACACGGCTGAAAAGGCGCGGTTGGCGGGTTGGATCGCTTGAATTTTGACATCGCCTCTTGCCCGTTTCAACTCTTTCAGATTACTGCGGCGATCTACCTCGACCATATCCACTTTCCGTGTGACAAAAGCGGACTGAAGCGCCTCTGTCGACGGATAGAATTTATAGATCACGCCGTCCAGGTGGGGACGACCATGGTGCCATTTTTCATTGGCGCTTAAAATAACAGTGTCATGTACCGGCCATGTTTCAATGCGGAAAGGGCCCAGACCAACCGGTCGAGTTACATCAGACATCGGATTGGCAGCCGCAATAGGTCGCCGGTCCAATTGATGCTTGGGGAGAATTGGAAGCGCCGCCAGGCCCGCCGGAAACGTCTCGATCGGCGTCTTCATTACAAAACGGATGGTGCGACGGGTGACAGACTGGATGGATTCCAGATTCTGAAAATAGCGATGAAAGACTGGATCGTAGCTGCGGGATTCTTTATACAGGTTATACGTGAAGACAACATCCTCTGCTGTCAGGGGCTCATTATCGTGAAAGGTAATACCCTGGCGAATACGGAAAATCCACTCCCGGCCTTCTTCCAATTTAACGGGAAGATAAGCAAGACCATTATCCAGGTCGCCGTTACGGTCGACATGCAGCAGGCCTTCACCGTATATTAAATCCGCGATCTCACGCTCGACGCTTAAACTGTTAAACAATGGATGGAACATCAAGGAGCCAACAGCGACTTTACCTATGGTCACCGTCCCGCCATTTCGCGGCTGATCAAGTTCTGTTTGGGCTTTTACAGGGGAAGTAAAAACCAGGAACAGCAGACCTAGAACAGAGTAGTAGTAGAGCAACTGACGTATCATGGACTGATGTTGTTTAATGGACATGCAAACACCACATTGGCAAACTCTTCGAGATGTTTTAGATGTTTTATCCCGACAACCTGTGCTGAAAACAGGTGCATTTGCGGTTGTTTTAATACACATACCATAATACTTCTTTATTATAGTGTCAAGTATATTTTCCATATCCCCATCGCTATGAGGTTCAACCTCCTTCACTTATCAACAAGGACATTTGCGTTCTGTTCATTTCCTGATACATGGCGTCGATCAGCCGATTATGCGCTTTTGAAAAGGCATACGATTTCATTTCTTCCAGGGTAACCCATCGGCAATCATGGCAGGTCAGAGGCCTGGCTTCACCATTTGTCAAGATCCCGTAATACCCGTATAATGTAATTTCAAAATGTGTAAAGGCATGTTTTACGACGGCCACGGGCTGATGGATCTCAATGATAATATCTACACTCTGTTTCACTTCGTTGATTAAACAGGTCTCCAGATTCGTATTCTCATCCTTGCATCTACCGCCTGGAAATTCCCATAAACCGCCAAGCAGGCCATCCAGCGGTCTCTGAATGATCAGGAGTTTACCGTCCTTACGAATGATACCTGCCGTCACCTTATGATGGGGGCGTTGTTTGTGGGGCGGTTTACGAGGTAATACAGAGGGATCATCCAATTCTTTTACGGCCCGACATAACTCGTTGGCCGGACAGCGGGTGCAATCCGGCTTCCTGGGTGTACATACCATCGCGCCTAATTCCATCATGGCCTGGTTGAAATCGGCCGCCCTGCCTCTCTTAAGCAGTCGGTTTGCCAGGTCGGTTATCAGGCGTTTTGTTGCGGTTTTCGAAGGATCATCGGTCAGGTAAAATAAACGACTCAATACCCGAATAACATTGCCGTCCACCACCGCATAGTTTTTACCAAAGGCGATACTCAATACGGCCGCAGATGTGTAGGGTCCAATACCGGGAAGGCTGGATATGGTTTCCATATCGTCCGGTATATTGGCGTGGTGCTCACGGACGATCTGCTGTGCGGCGCGATGCAGATTCCGGGCCCGAGCATAGTAGCCCAGGCCTTCCCATGATTTCAGCACCTCATCCAGCGACGCTTTTCCCAGGTCGGCCACGGTCGGAAACCGGCTCATGAACCGTTCAAAATAAGGACGGGCCTGGGTGACCTGGGTCTGTTGCAACATCATTTCCGAGATCCATACGGCATACGGATCATCGCTATGCCGCCAGGGCAGATCCCTTTTGTGGGTGCTGTACCATTCCAACAACGATCGACGAAATTTTCTTAGCCATCGTGGATCTAATTCTATGTGTTTTGATCGGGGCATGGATGCGTTAATATTGGTGATTTAGTGAAATGATGATAGATCCCCTACGCATCATCGAAAGGAAGGGGCGTCTCTTTGAGGTATCATTAGAATGCGCTCCGCTTTGATCGCTTTGGGTTATGGTGATGGCATGTTCCCATCGGACACTTTCGTTTAAGATAGATATTATGCAATACGAATGAAATATGAAAAACACTTTCCAATGAATTAGCATCGTAATAACTTATTTCTTCCAATCAACAAATCAACAAACCACGAAGTGCTCGCATCGTGTCCGCATGACACATGCCATCAACAAATCAACAAAGCAATAAATATCTATCTGGAGGTACCGATGGGAGATCGTCCGAATGTGATTGTGTTTTTTACGGATCAGCAACGATGGGATACGACGGGGGTACATGGCAATCCATTGGATTTAACGCCTAACTTCGACAGGCTGGCTCAACGCGGTACGCATTTTAACCATGCGATTACGTGTCAACCGGTATGCGGTCCGGCCAGATCCTGCTGGCAAACGGGCATGTATGCGACTCAGAGCGGTTGCTTTCGAAACGGCATCGGGTTGCCGACGGATGTGCCGACGCTGGGAGGCTGTTTCCGGGAGGGAGGTTATCAGACCGCCTATATCGGAAAATGGCACTTATACGCATCGGAAGATCATGATGACCATGCATTCGGTCCGGTGCCCGAATCGCACAGGGCGGGATACGATTACTGGCTGGCATCGAATATTCTCGAATTCACCTCAGAAGCATACAGCACAACGATGTACGACAAGGATAACAAACCGGTGCACCTGCCCGGTTACCGCGTCGATGCACAAACGGATGCGGCCATTCGTTATATCGATTCACACCATGGTGAAGCCCCCTTTTTCCTTTTCCTTTCATTTTTAGAGCCTCATCATCAAAACCGACTCGATGATTATCCGGCGCCGGATGGCTATAGGGAACGGTATCAGGGTCGATGGATACCACCGGATCTGGCGGAATTACGCGGTTCCACCCATCAGCATCTCGGCGGATACTACGGTATGGTCAAACGTCTTGATGAAGCGCTGGGACGACTTCAAGATACGTTGAAGAGTCTGGATCTGGCAGATAATACCGTCTTAATGTATACGACAGACCACGGGTGTCATTTTAAAACGCGAAACAGCGAATACAAAAGATCCTGCCATGAAAGTTCCGTTCGTATTCCGGCCGCGATTCAAGGTCCGGGATTTAATTCAGGCGGCCGGATTGATGACCTGGTGAGTCTGATCGATTTCCCGCCGACGTTGCTGGACTCTGCTGGCCTGCCGATTCCGCATACTATGCAGGGACGCTCCACGGTGCCTCTGGTGCGTGGTGAGGCCATAGATTGGCCGGAAGAAGCGTTTATACAGATCAGCGAATCGCAAGTAGGTCGGGCTGTCAGAACGAAGCGTTGGAAATATGGGGTAGACGCGCCGGGGAAAAATGGAGGTCAAGATGCCGGATCGGATCGGTACGAAGAACAGTATTTGTATGATCTGGAAGTAGATCCCTATGAACTGACAAATTTAATCGGTCGGTCGTCTCATGTAGAAGTAGCTGACATTATGAGGACGCGGCTCATTCGTCGTATGGTAGAGGCGGGAGAGGCGGCGCCTGAGATTGTACCGGCTGTGGTGAAAGGGCACGGGCAGCGGTCGATCACGGCGGCGGAGGCGAGGCAGTAGGCAGTGGTTTTAGATGCTCATGGGCTTACTTGCTCACAGGCTGCCCGAAGGGCCTCTGCTGTGATGTTGAAATGTGAGGTGTGCCAGATGACCTTGCCTTCTGCGAGAAGTAAGACCTGCGGGGATTCGTGGCGAACTCCTAACCGGGTTTCTGCCTCATCAGAAATTTCGCGGTTTTCAATTACCATGATTTGAGTAAAGAATGGGTTTGAAGGCAGATTTTGCATATCCGCCATTTCGTGAAAAATCTGGTAGGTACCGGAACTGATTGAACATACCGAGCTATGTTTATATATAAACACCGGTCTATCGATTGATTGGGCTGAGGCCTGTTCCAACTCTTTCACTGTGGTGAGATTTACGACGCGTTCCGACATGATAGTCCCTCCGGAAGAAGCCTTATTGAGCCACTAAAAAATACGTTCTATGACACCAATAGGCATGGGATGGGTTGGTTTTGAAGAGAAGTTCATACGGCTTCTTCTGAAATCGACTGTTTAGAAGAGGATGGAGTATGAGGCCCTTGCGTGGTTGAGGAAGATGGTTTGAAACGGTGATCGCCCGGGAGCAATAGCGCCAGTAGAACGGCGATAAGCGGTATGAGAGCCAGAATTTCGATCGTAGCAACCATTCCAATTTGATCCGCGATGTTTCCGAAGACCATCAAGGCAGCGCCGGCTACCCCCCAACTGACACCCATGGGGAAACTGGAAGCTGTGCCGGCGTTGTCCGGCACCATCTCCTGAGCCATCGCAACGGACACGGAATTTGAGGCCATATTCATAAATCCGCCGAAGAATAACCACACACCCAATAAAGAACTACTCTCCTCATAAAGCGCGCCTAATAAGCAGGGCGTAGATAGCAGAATGGTAGTCCAGATCACACGCGCCCGACCTATGCGATCCGATGTCCAGCCGCCGACGAACCCGCCGATAACAGCGCCACCCTGGTAGATGAACAACATATCACCGCCCTCTTGCAGGCTATAGCCTCTATCTTTCAGCAGGAGGATGAAGAACGTAGCGAACCCGACTCCGGATAGTGTCCGGATGATCCCGACGACCGTCAAGTTGACCATCGGCCAGAGGTTGGGCCTGAAAGAGGCTTTGATGTCCGCCATCCGAACCATCTTACGCCCGGTATTGCGGATAGGGAGGACACGGGCCATGAGCAGAACAGTGATGACCGCCGGTACGGACAGCCAGATCATATTTTCCAATCCGAACAGCCCAACATATCGTGTCATCAGAAAAGGACTGGCTGCCAATCCGGCCGTGCCGCCTACGATGAATAGAGAGACGCCGAACCCCCGACGTGAGCCGCTCACATCCCCGGCCATCGAGACGCTTTGCGGATGAAAACTGGCCGTGCCGAAGCCTCCAATGACAATACAGATCAGGAGTAATCCGAAAGTCGGCGCTAAACCGACGGCTGACATGAAGACGGCGGCAAAGAGCGGACCAATAATGATGAAGTGCCGCTTTTCCATCCGATCGCCCAAAATGCCCATCACAGGTTGTATAAGCGAAGAAGTCAACCCCGGTAACCCGGCCAGAATGCCTGCCTGCGTCAGGGAGAGAGATAGTTTTGCGACCAGCGCAGGGAGTATGGGCGTAAGTAGACTGGAGTATAGATCCGTCAGGAAATGAACGATGGTGAGGAGGGTAAGCTTACCGCGTTGGATCATGGAAAACCTAGGGGTGAGTTGGTGAGTTG
The DNA here is from genome assembly GCA_913051705.1 of uncultured bacterium. Lineage (GTDB taxonomy): Bacteria > JAAXHH01 > JAAXHH01 > JAAXHH01 > JAAXHH01 > CAJXCW01. Next base: position 43 of record CAJXCW010000126.1, on the reverse strand, counting down.
GTGAGTTGGTGAGTTGTTCTGCCCACTTGCCCTCCTGCGTCAT
>CAJXCW010000125.1 GCA_913051705.1 uncultured bacterium | reverse complement strand
GACGAAACGACGAAACGACGAAACGACGAATTATTAAGCAAAATCTTATTTTTAATTCGTAGCTTCGCGATTCGTAGCTTCGTAGCTTCCCAACAACAGGAGGCATCTATGGCTGGACAGGGTTCCACCGGGAACGTCATTGCCGCTTTCGGAACTTGGAACTGTCTTTACAAATCACCAAATCACCAAATCACCATTTCTCATGCCTCCCAACATCCTCATCATCATGACCGATCAGCACAGCAAGCATTTTCTCGGCTGTGCTGGTAACGATCTCGTGCGGACGCCGAACCTGGATCGGCTGGCCTCTCAGGGCATACGGTTTACCAATGCGTATTGCGGAGCGCCGGTGTGCGTACCGAGCAGGATGAGTTTTATGACGTCGCGAACGCCGAGCCGGAATCGGGTCTGGGGCAATAATCATATCCTGTCTTCCGGCATTCCGACCTGGGCGCATGCGCTGGGGGCTAGCGGCTATGAGACGGCGTTGATCGGGCGTATGCACTTTGTAGGCAGCGACCATCGGCACGGTTTTGAACGGCGTCCCATCGGCGAATACAGCGCAACACATCCGGGTGCCCCCAAGCAGGGCGGCAGCCAGTGGACGAAATTTCCAGGATCCACCTCGGGACAGAGCCGGGTGTCTGTTGAAATCGCGGGTAAAGGAACGACCTCGTACCAGTGGTTCGACGAGCAGGTAACGGCGACGGCCTGTGATTATCTGGCGGCACACAGCGGAGGATCAGATCGCCCGTTTGCCGCTGTGGTCGGCTATGTTCTGCCGCATTGTCCGTTTGTCGCGCCGGCGGGCCTGTTCGACTACTACTACGACCGGGTATCGATCCCCGACGTCGAAACCGATCAGCCACCGACGGTGCAACGATTCCGGGCACATCGAAATATCCTGGACCCGCCGTTGCCCGAAGAACGTATCCGAATCGCCTTAGCCGCTTACTATGCCCTGTGTGAATACTCGGATCAATTGATCGGTCAGGTGCTTGATGCCGTTAATGAAAACGGGCTCGCCGACAATACGCTGGTGATCTACGCCAGTGACCACGGGGAGATGGCCGGAGCACATGGGTGCTGGTGGAAGAGTTGTTATTACGAAGGCAGTGCGGGTGTCCCGCTCATCATGCGGCAGCCCGGTGTGATTCCTGAAAATGGGACATCCGATGCCATTTGTAATCTCATGGACCTGGGACCGACCGTGATAAATATGGCCGGCGCCGAGCCATTACCGAACATAGATGGCCGGTCCATGAAACCACTGCTTGATGGCCGTCAGAATGATGATTGGGTCAACGAGACGTTCAGCGAACTGGTGGATTTTCAAGGTGGAGGCGGCGATCCGCTTCCATCCCGCATGATCCGCTCCGGAAGGTGGAAATACTGGGAATACAGCGATCCGGAGAACCTTCCGCCTGCGCTGTTTGATCTGTCCGCAGACCCTGATGAGATCAACGACCTCGGCCAGGATCACGCCTATACTGGGCTCCGCACCGAATTATCCACCCGGCTGCGCGAGCACTGGGATCCTGAATTTGCCCTCCGTGAGGCGCTTGACGGCAAGGCGTCTCATGACATGATCGCCGCCTGGGGCAAGGCGGTGCAACCTGCTTGTGAGGATACGTTGCCCGCGCCAGATCCGCCGGTGGATACGGATTTCTGTCCTTTGTGGTGATGGTGTCGGCCATTATATTCTAAAGTATGATACATCCCGCGATTTGAAGACTCTACCTGGAGAGGAAATTCATGCCTTTGTTCACCATGCCGAAATGGATCGAAACCTGGAATCGAAAGATCCATATATACCTCGGTCTCTACTTCTTGTTCTTCCTAGGGCTATTTTCTATTTCAGGGCTTGTGCTGAATCATCCCCAATGGGCGTTTGCTCAGTTCTGGTCATCGCGGATAGAGACGTCATCTGTGGATACGATCAAGACTCCGACCGCGCAGGAAAATCAGGCCAGGGCCGAAGAACTGTTGGCGCAACTCAACATGGAAAGGGAAATCGAACAGATAGGCACGCCGGCAGAAAACAGGTTGAATATACAGGTGGTCCGTCCCGGCAGGACGGTCAATGTCAGCGCCGATTTCACGACCGGACAGGCGACGGTGAAGGAAATCGAGATTAATGGGTGGGGCATTATGAATGCGCTCCACCAGTTTAATGGGGTTCGCCTGGATGATAAGGACCGGACACGGGACTGGCTTCCGACTATGCTATGGACTTTATCCATGGACGCGCTGTGTGTGGGACTCATCTTCTGGGCCTTGAGCAGTCTCTACATGTGGTACCGGCTCAACTCAAAACGGTTCCTGGGGTTTACGGCCCTGGGTGCGGGCATCCTGTGCTGCGGAATCTTTGTGTTCGGGCTGAATTGGATAGGCTGACTGGCCTCCATGCTGTATTATGACTGATGTTACGCAGCAAGCAGCGAAACATCAGCGCGCAATGATGTTCATTCATAAATATTGTCACACTGAACGGAGTGGAAGCATGGTCAGCATGGTTAAGATGATCAGAATATCGGGGGTGTTTGTCTCTTTGCTCTTCATGTCGGGATGCGCGGGGCCGGTCGAATTGCGACCGCTGACCGGCGATCATCCCGCCAGCCCTGGCGCCTTTGAGGCGCCGGTCGATGAACCGCAACGGAGTCTCGATAACACACAGCAGTCTGAGAAAGCCGCACCAACGCCGACTGAGGAGCATCAACACCCGACAGCCGTACCTGAGATGGACAGCAACGTCCTCTACCGCTGTCCGATGCACTTTGATATCACGTCGATGGAGTCGGGGAAGTGTCCGATTTGCAACATGATGCTAAAACAAGTGGAGGGGAATTGATCAGATACCTCATTTTCATCCTGGCCGCTTTCACGGCCGGTCTGACACTCGCCGGATGCGCCGTCCCCATAAAAGGCGGGTTCTCCGATGTGGAAAAGATCACAGAGGACCGGTTGAACCAGCGCATTCACTGGATTCAGGGCATGTCCGAGGACGCCCAGGTGGAGCTGGTGATCGACTCCCTGCTGGTGGATGAGCTGTCCGTCGACGCTGCCGTCCAGATTGCCCTGCTCAACAACCGCACGCTCCAGAGCCAGTACGAGGCGTTAGGCATCGCTCAGGCCGATCTGGTACAGGCGGGACTGCTGCAAAATCCCGTATTCGAGGCCGGCGTCCGAATCTCCAACAGCGCTTCTTCGGCCACCAACACCGAACTGGGGCTTGTCCAGAACTTCCTGGATATCCTCGTGCGCCCGGCCCGCAAGGGGCTGGCAACCGCACAGTTCGAGGAGGCGAAGATACGGGTCGGCAACGCCGTACTGAACCTGGCGTACGACACGAAGAGCGCCTACTATATGTTGCAAGGCGCCATGCATATCACGACCATGCTGCGAACGGCTGTTGAAGCGACCGCCACCGCGGCCGAGTTCGCGCGGCGGCAACAAGCGGCAGGGAACCTCAGTGATCTGGAATACGCGGTGCAACAGACTCTGTACGAACAAATACGTCTGGATCTGGTCGCAAATGAGGCGATGGTACTTGACAACCGGGAGCGCCTGACACGCCTGATGGGGCTGTGGGGTCCTCAAACGGATTGGCGGATATCCGACCGTCTGCCCGATCTGCCGTTGGATGAGGTTCCGCTCGATCATCTTGAGTCCCTGGCCGTGTCGCGGCGACTCGATCTTGCGGGGATGCGCTGGGAAATAGAGGCGCTCGCCAGAGCCCTGTCGATTACCGTGCACTGGCGTTATGTTCCCTTAATCGATGTGGGGGTGAATACTGAGAAGGAATCGGACGGCGAGCGCGTCACAGGCCCTACCGTTTCCATAGAGTTACCCATTTTCGATCAGGGACAGGCGAAAGTGGCCCACGCCGAGGCGCTGCTCAGGCAGGCCCGGCAGCGGATGACAGCCCGGGCCATCGAGATTCGCTCTGAGGCTCGCGTCGCACGAAACCGGTTGCTGGTGTCGCGCGCCATAGCCGTACATTATCGGACCACCCTGATCCCTCTGCGCGAACAGATTGTTGCCGAATCACAACGTTTTTTCAATTTCATGCTCATAGGGGCGTACCAGCTTCTGCAGGCTAAACGTGACGAAATCGAGGCCTACCAGGATTACATTGAGGCAGTACGGAACTACTGGGTCGCTCGCAGTGAGGTGGAACGCGTGGCCGCCGGTCCGATAACCGCGACAGAACCGTAAGTAAGGAACCGGACCATTTTCTGAACGAAGGCCCCGGACACATTCACTGAAGTCATACCAATTCTAATTGACGATGGTGCATAATCGAAAACTCGATATAGATAAGGTCTGTCATTCCCTCAGGCTATAAGCGGGCTTCTGCGCCGCGAACAGCGGACATCCATTTATGCACTATTGATATAGAGAACTGGTATTATTTAAGGAGGTTGAACCATGTTGATGTCACGACGCGTCACAGCGCTTATCATGATGGCCGTTCTGCTTGGCGGTGGTCTCGCGCCGTCTGCGGTTCATGGGGACGAGCAAAATGACGCAGGGCGTGGAAAGCTACCCTACACCCCGGTCGTCACGCCCAACGGCAGTACGCTCCCCTGGCGTATGGTAGACGGCGTGAAGGAATTTCATCTTACCGTAGAGGAAATAGACCACGAGTTCGCCCCCGGCATGGTTGTAAAGGCCTGGGGCTACAACGGGCAGACACCCGGTCCTACCATCGAAGCCGTCGAGGGCGATAGGGTCCGTATCTACGTAACGAACAACCTGCCGGAATCAACGGTTATCCACTGGCATGGTATGCTCCTGCCGAGCGGGATGGACGGCGTTCAGGGTCTGACTCAAAAAGGCATCCCGCCGGGCGAGACTTACGTGTACGCGTTCCCGCTGCGCCAGCACGGCACGCTGATGTACCACTCGCACGGGGACGAAATGGTCCAGATCGGGCTCGGCGCGATGGGTGCCTTCATTATCCATCCGCGCAACCCCGTGCGCAAGATTGATCGCGACTTTGTCCTCTTCCTCAACGAGTGGGCTGTCCATCCAGGTACCGCCCGGCCCAATCCAAACGTGATGACGGATTTCGATCTCTTCACCTTCAACAGTCGCGTTTTTCCGGGGACGGCGCCGCTCGTCGTGCGCACGGGTGACCGCGTCCGGATCAGGATCTGCAGCGTCAGCCAGGACGTTCATCCGATCCACCTGCACGGGCACTCCTTCAAGGTGGTGGGCACGGACGGAGGGGATATTCCTCCAGCCGCCCAGTGGCCGGAAACGAGCGTCCTTGTCGCTCCGGGACAGACACGGGACTTCGAGTTCATCGCCGCACCCGGCGACTGGGCATTGCATTGCCACAAACGTCACCATCCCATGAATGCGATGGGCCACGACATCCCCAACGTGGTGGGCGTTTCCCAGGATGGCCTGGAGCAGCGGATACAGGCGTTGCTTCCGGGCTATATGGCGATGGGAGAGCGTGGCATGGAGGAACACGCCGAACACGGAGCGCACATGGAAGGCCCCCGCAACACTCTGCCCATGATGGGTGGGGACGGTCCGTTTGGAAAAATCGGCATGGGCGGCATGTTCACCGTGCTCAAAGTGCGTGATCAATTGACGACCTACGATGAGGACCCGGGCTGGTATGAAAACCCGCCGGGCACCGTATCCGGACGTGTCGATCTGCCGAACTACTGGCGCTCCCAGGCACAGGATGTCGCTCCCGGTTCCTCCAGCGGAGGAGACACAGGACAGCCGGACGGGCGATGAAAGGAGGCCTAGCTATTTGAAAGGGTTTAACCGATCTCGATTGAAAACTATTTGTCATTTCTTGTCTGCTCAGGCAAGAAACGGATTCACACTTTTCTCAGGAGAAAGAACCATGAGAGCATTCTTCAGCTTCAGCGTAATCATCCTTGTTTTGCTGGTCACCGGAATCGCTTCGTCGCACGAACGAAAGGAGATCGCCGGCCTGAGCGTCGTGTTCGGAGGAAGCCCTGAACCCATGCTGGATAATGAGGTCATTCTTCTGGAATGGCGCATTACCGATCTGAAGACCGAAGAGGGGGTCGCCAACCTCCAGGACGTGAGCGTTATAGTCAAAATCGACGGCAAGGAATTTGGACCATTTGAAACACAAAGCGCTTTCCGCAATGCGGGTACGTACCGGACGCGCCATATCTTTACCAAATCCGGTGAGGGAGAAGCCACCTTGACTTTCAAGAAAGAGGGAGAAGATATGGTACACACCCTTACTTTAACATTCCGAATTGGCTCTCGAGGAGATATCGAAATTCCTTAGAACGCTGATGCTATAGCATTTCAGATCATGTCAACAAACAAAACTACGAAACTACAAATTGCGAACCAATCGATTTGCTCCCGGAGGGCTCGTAGGGTCCGAAGGACCTGCAATCGTCAAAGGAAATGGCGCTGTTCGTAGCTTCGTAGCTTCGTAGTTTCGTAGTTTCTCTCGTCAAGAATGTCTATATCCACACCTCAGAAACCACAGGAGGGGTTATGCATTACAGCCACACAAGATACCTGTTATCGGCTATGGTATCGATGATCATAGGCTCAGGTTGCAATCAGAGCACAACGGAGCTGGAACCGATCCTGTCCCTCCAGGAAATTTCTTCTCCTGCAGATAGTGTCAGTGGAGAACCCAACCTCGTGGTCGGCGATGACGGCAAAATCTATCTGAGTTGGATCGAACGGGCTGGTGAAAAACGACACGCCTTGCAGTACGCGACCCATGAAGGGGATAAATGGACAGAACCACGTACCGTGGTCGAAGGAGAACGCTGGTTCGTAAACTGGGCGGATTTCCCATCCATGGCCGTGGCTGCGGATGGGGTTCTTGCGGCACATTGGTTGGTGAGAAGCGATAATCATCCCTATGCGTATAATGTCAACCTTGCACAGTCATTGGATGGTGGGGAAAGTTGGCGTACGCCCATCCTCCCCCATCGTGATGGAACACACACCGAGCACGGATTCGTGTCGATGTTTCCCTGGGAGGATGATACGTTTTTGATCACCTGGCTGGACGGTCGAAATTTTGCAAATAAGGATCCTGCTGACCCGGATACGGTATCCCATTCAATGACCTTGCGTGTGGCCACGGTGGACCGTGCCGGCCACCTCCACGAGGAAACAGAACTGGATGCACGCGTGTGCGACTGCTGCCAGACATCGGCGGTGCGAACCTCGTATGGCGCCATCGTGGCCTACCGTGATCGATCCGATGGGGACATCCGTGATATTTCTATCGTTCGATGGCAGGATGGACAATGGTCGGTCCCGCAACCCATATTTCATGATGGATGGGAAATCAAGGCCTGTCCTGTAAATGGACCCGCCCTGGCCGTCGATGGACAGACGGTGGCTGTAGCATGGTTTACCGCCGCCCATGACCAATCTCAGATAAAAGTCAGCTTCTCAAACGATGAAGGGATGCATTTCGGGGAGCCGATTATTGTGGATGATGGCGATCCGATGGGGCGTGTCGATGTGATCATGCTGCCGGATGGCGCCGCTCTGGTAAGCTGGATGGAAACGGCAGGCAAACAGGCCGAGTTTCGTGTCCGTCGCGTAAGGCCGGATGGTTCGATAGATCCGTCCATGAAAATCACCTCGATGAGCCAAGCTCGAAAAAGTGGCTTCCCTCGTATGATCCGTAAGGAGAACGAGATTTTCTTTGCGTGGACGCACAGTGACAGTACCACAGCCGTCCGTTCCATGGTAGCGACCCTGAATATCGGAGACTGAAATTGCGCACTTGATGCCTGATGGATCAAATTCGAATACGAACAAGAGAGCCAACTGTTACCGAGGTGCAGAACTGGTACACCGAATACAAGGATAAGCAGCCATAATGCAACCGATACAGGCATCAACTGAACCGGAGACAAAATGGCCTGGATAAAAACAATAAACGAAGACGAAGCCGCAGGCCCGCTGGCGAAGATCTATGACGGCACAAAACGATCCTGGGGCGGTGTGGACCATATCATCAAGGCGCACAGCCTGAATATGGCGGCGCTGCGGTCGGTGATGCTGTTTTACAAAGGGCTGATGCACGGGGACTGTGACCTGTCCCTGGCGCAGCGGGAGATGATCGCCGTGACGGTCTCGGTCCTGAACGAGTGCGAATACTGAATCCGCCATCATGGGGAGGGGCTCCTCAGAGAAGTGCAGGATCAGGATCTGGTAGATACGATTAAAAGAGACTACAGGGAAGCGGATCTGACCGCAGCGGACCGGGCGATGCTGGACTACGTACGTAAAGTGACTCTGACACCGGCGGCCACAGTCGAAAACGATATTCAACAGCTACGCGATGAGGGATTCGGCGATAAAGCGATTCTGGAAATCAATCAGATTGCCGGCTTTTTCGCGTGGTGCAACCGGACGGTGGATGGGCTTGGTGTCGAGCTGGAAGATTTCTGGGATGATCCGGATGTAACGAATGTGTAAGATAGAACGCGGAAAGAGACCCTTCATCGCAAGCTGCAGGATTGTGCATCGCTGGTCTTCTTATTCTCAATCACAATTCAGAATTCAAAAATCATAATTCCTAATTAATCTATCACTTTCAATCGGTGAATGAATTCAATTTTTTCTTGTCCGACGACCTTGCCGACCGACTTTACAAAAATACGACCGTCTGTATCCAGACCTATAACCTGAGGATGCCAGAGACAGTCCGCCTAAAGATCTGATGCCTTTCCGGCTCTGCGTCCTGCGATTTTTTTAATCACGCCACCCTTATAGGTCTTGACCATATCCGCATGAGAGAAATCGACCGCGCGATCCGGTCCCAGAACGGCGCCTTCTATAAGTTCTCTCGCATTTTTCAGCACATCGTCCACCCGTCCGTCTCCTATGGAGACTCGATCCAGAGAGAACGAGGCGCTGTCGGATATCGAGTGCCAGTTAATGTGGTTGCCGATTCTGGTATAATGGATATATGTATCAAAGAACAGGGCATGATCTTGATACCGACTATCTGCCAGCAGCATACCGTGACGGGCAAGATTCATGGATATATATTGCGCATCCTCCTCCATCGGTGGTGATTTTCCGCCTTCAATCCCTTACCAACATGATAATAGCACCGTCTGAGTCCCTCCCCGGCTGATTGATGCATACGATATCCTGTCGGTTATCGCCGCTCATATCTGCCAGGATAACTATCCGGGAATCACGACCGATAGAAAACCGATGGACGCGCTCATTAAACCGGATTTCATCATGATTACTCAAATTGCGCCAGATGCGCACGCTCTGGTATGAGCTACCGGGTGACCGATTATCATCGATAAGGACACCGACCAGGTCTGTTTTACCATCGCCGTCGAAGTCCTGTACCTGGATATGACCAAGATAATATTCTATCGGAATCCTTATGGGTGGCCTTAAAAACGTCACGTGGTCCATCTGCGCGGATACAGGTACTGTGAAGTACATAATCAACATGATAAGGGTATATTTTTTCATAGTAGCGATCTCCGATTCATATTGATCTTCCAAAATGTAAATGGCCACGTATGTATTCTATCTGTAATACAATTTTGTGGTATCTTCTACCATAATATGTTATTTTTAAAGGTTGTATTTGGCATTGCTCAACCCAGAACGCTATAACAAGGATATATCAAATGATCCATAACACATTTAAAAATGGGCCTGAAGGATGGTGTTCATACGACTACCATGCCAGTATGGTCGACCAGGGCACCAATGTATTTATTCTCACAACCTGTGTACGAAAAGGTGGTGTAAATGATTCCGGCTATGTGTGGTCGAACAATACACGGTGGAGCGCCGACACGCCCGAACGCCCTCTATCTATTCTGCCTCTCATATTTTATCGACACTGGGTCAACGCCGATCCGATCAATGTAAGAGATGCGGAGATGTCCGTCTATCTCCGTGGGGACCAGCTCAATCTCGACGGCGGTCAATGCTTGTTCTGGGTTCTTGCCCATGGGACGCGCTGGCACATGAACAGCCGGCCTCTTACTGTTGCAGAAGGAAGTTGGGCAGGCGCACCGAACCGTATCACCTTGAAAAACAAGGAGGCGCTGTGGCATATGAGCTGGTCCGGAGATCCGGAAAAACCGGCACCGCTGGATACCGTCCTTGGTCGTGCTCATAGCTACGGCTTTTCCTTCGTTGGTTTTACCGCTGAGGTCACTGGACGGCTGTCCATGGCTGATTTCATGATCACCCGTTAACCTGTGAGCCTGATATGACCACAGACAGCGAAGGGTCGTCCGACCTTATCGCAGATATCGACACCCTTCTGCCTCGATGCATGATTCGGGATCGGATCGTGATTGAGCGGCAGTTGAAGGCAGGACGCCGGGGGCGGAAACCGGACCGCCGGATGCTGAAACGGCTGAAAGATCGGGCGGAGACTTCGGCCTTGCTGCTTGAACATCGTCGGGCGCACCGGCCCGTGGTGAGCTATCCGGACGAGTTGCCGTTGACCGCCAGAAAGGATGAGATCCTGGAGGCTATACGTGCGCATCCGGTGGTTATCGTTGCCGGAGAAACAGGGTCCGGCAAGACGACGCAGTTGCCCAAGATCTGCCTGGAGGCCGGACGCGGCCTCCAGGCGCGTATCGCCTGTACGCAGCCCCGCCGCGTCGCTGCGCTGTCGGTTTCCAGGCGTATTGCGGAAGAGCTGGATGTAACATGGGGTAAAGAAGTCGGTTGTAAAATCCGGTTTACAGATGAGACGGCGAAGGAAACCTGTATCAAGATGATGACAGACGGGATGCTCCTGGCGGAAACGCAGAATGATCCGGATCTGTACGAGTATGATACCATCATCATCGATGAAGCCCATGAACGCAGCCTGAACATCGACTTTCTTCTGGGTTACCTGCGTTTGCTCCTACGGCGTCGGTCGGACCTGAAAATCATCATCACCTCCGCCACCATCGATACCACGACATTCTCAAAAGCATTTGACGATGCCCCGGTTATTGAAGTGTCCGGCCGTGTGTATCCGGTCGACATTCGATACTGGCCATTGGAGGAGATTGGTGAAGGCGTACAGGATTACACGTATATAGATGCGGCGGTGGATGCGGTGGATACGGTGCTGGAAGAGCCAGGGCGTGGTGATGTCCTGCTCTTTATGCCGACCGAGAAGGATATCCACGAAACGCGCCGCCGGCTGGAAGGCCGTTCATTTCGGCATACGGATATTCTGCCCCTGTTTGGTCGCCTGACTGCAGCCGATCAATACAAGGTCTTCCAACCCCAACGCAATCGCCGCATTGTGGTCGCCACCAACATCGCAGAGACCTCGCTGACCATCCCCAATATTAAATATGTCATTGATCCCGGCCTGGCGCGCATCAGCCGGTACAATGCGCGGACGCAGACGCACCGCCTGCCCATTGAGCCCATCGCACAGAGCAGCGCCAGTCAGCGCGCCGGGCGTTGCGGTCGGGTATCGGGCGGGATTTGTATCCGTCTGTATGGCGAGTCGGACCTGCTTAGCCGCCTGGAATACACGCCGCCTGAAATCCAGCGAGCCAATCTGGCTGAGGTGATCTTGCGTATGCTGGCGCTCCGACTGGGTGATATCTACGCCTTCCCGTTTCTCGACCCGCCGGGGCAGCAGGCGATACAGGGCGGCTTTCAGCTCCTGGCCGAGTTGGGTGCGATCGACGGCAAGCAGAAGCTGACCAATCTGGGCAGGGAGATGGCCAGGCTGCCCATAGCGCCGACAGTCTCCCGTATGGTGCTTCAAGCGCAGAAGGAAGGGGCTTTGCGTGAAGTGCTCATCATCGCCTCGGCGATCAGCATACAGGATCCGCGCGTCCGGCCGCTGGACCAGCAGCAGCAGGCGGACCAGGAACACCGGAAGTTCATGCACAAAGGATCCGATTTCCTGACGTTGCTCAACATCTGGAACACCTACCACGATACCTTCGAGCATCTTCAGACGCAAAACGCCATGCGCAAATTCTGTCGGCAGCACTTTCTTTCCTATAGCCGGATGCGGGAATGGCGAGATATCTACACCCAGATTCGTCGTGCCCTTCGTGAAATACGCGGCTTCCGGCTGAGTAAGGAAGAGGCGCATTTTGATGCCATTCACCGATCGGTGCTCACCGGCCTTATGAGCAATATCGCCGAAAAGAAAGAAGGCAACTTCTACCGGGCTGCCCGCAGTCGCGACGTGATGCTGTTTCCCGGTTCCGGGCTGTTTCAACGAAAACCGGAAAAAGACACGAAGCAAAAGAAAGTGACGAAGGAGGATACGAACAAGAAGAGCACGCCCGGCTGGATCATGGCCGCTGAAATGGTGGAAACCAACCGACTTTACGCCCGTACGGTCGCCCGCATTCAGCAGGACTGGCTGGTAGAGTTGGGCAGCCATCTTTGCCGGGCGTCCTATAAAGAACCGGGGTGGAGCAGTCAAGCCGAACGCGTCCTCGTGACCGAAACGTTGACGCTGTACGGCCTTCAGGTGGGCCAGGCGCGCGTCGGATATCACCGGGTTGATCCCAAAGAAGCGACGGCCATATTCATCCGTGAAGCGCTGGTCAATGATGACATCCGAACCCGACACGCCTTTCTGGAACATAATAGTCAAATACGTCAGCAGGCGGAAGTGTGGTTGATGCAGCATCGAAACGCGCATTGGTTCGATCTGGATGAGGCCGTGTTCCGGTTTTATGAACGCCGGATGGACGAGGTCTCCTCCGTACACGACCTGAATCGGGTGGTAAAATCAAAACGGCGTGACGAACCGGAATTTCTGTTCATGCACCAGAAGGATCTGATGGATGACCAGGATCTATCGGTTGACCCTGCCGCCTTTCCGGAATATCTGACGATCGAAGGTGAACAGTTGCTCTTATCCTACGCCTACCGTCCCGGTCAGGATGGGGATGGGGTGACGATTACGCTGCCCTACAAGCTGGTCCATTTTATACAACCGGAGACCCTGGACTGGCTGGTGCCCGGCTTGTTGCATGAGAAGATCACGGTCCTGCTGCGCGGATTACCCAAGCGTATACGCAAACAATTTGTACCGATCCCCGAAACGGCACAGCGCATCGCAGCCCATCTGGAACCCACCCATGCGTCCCTGCAGGAGTCCCTGAGCGCATTCGTGAAACAGCGATACGATGTCGAGATCGACCCCTCCGACTGGACCATCGATACCTTGCCGGACCATCTGCGAATGCGTGTCCAGGTAACGGGTAAAGACGGCAAGACGGTGATGGAAGGTCGTGACTTCGAGGTGCTGGTTGAAACGATGAAAGACCGGTCCGGTGCAAAGGAGTCCGAGACCTGGCGGCGGGAGGCGAAAAAATGGGCACGCTATGACCTGGAAAACTGGTCGATCGGTGATTTGCCGGAGCGCGTAGAGGTGGGAGAAACCGGCGCTCTGCCGGTATACGGCTATCCCGGATTACAGGTGGATGATGATATGGTCAATGTGCATCTTTTTCGTGATCCCGACGAGGCCGTACAGCATACGCGAGAAGGCCTGATGCGCTTGCTTGAAATCGCCTTTCAGGAAGAGCTGGCCTGGTTACGCCGCGATTTACGGGGCATGCGTGACCTGCTCGACCTGGCTGCTCATGTAGGCGGTACAGCCAAGCTTCAGGACATGGCCTATGAGCACCTGAAAACCGCGTTGTTTACGCGAGAGCCGCTTCATCCGCTTACAGCCACGCGATTCGAGGAAGATAAAGAAGAAGCGAGGCCATTACTGAAGAAGCTACCCGCCTGGTTTATGACGCAGATCTACGCCGTGGCGGATACCTTCCGTGAGGTCAGACAAACAGGTGCGGCTTATCCCGGTTTGAAAGATGATCTGAATCGACTTTTGCCCGCTGATTTCTTAGCCCGCACCCCGACGGTGCAATTACCCCATCTGGTTCGCTATTTAAAAGCCATTCGTCTTCGTGCCGAGCGGGCCAGGGTGGACAAATTCAAAGACCGGCAAAAAGCAGAGCAGATGAAACCCTTCGAGGAGGCGCTGGTATCCATCGAACAGCGAAAAGGGACCAATCCACGCCTGATTGACGATTACCGCTGGTTGCTTGAAGAGTATCGTGTCTCCGTCTTTGCTCAGGATCTCGGCACGGCCCAGCCGGTCTCAGCCAAACGGTTACAGGCTAAACTGGATGTGATAAATTCCATCCCTTAACGACCGTTATCAATCATCGGAATATCTATAAAATGGAAAAGCCTCCGATCCAGAATCAGACGCTATGGCGTATATCCGACAGAATCTCTCATTCATCTGAAGTTCATTCGTCTCTAAATTACGAATCCAGATGCCCAGATTTACCGCATCAAGCGTCAGGCGGAGGTTTTCTTCCTGCTGACTCAAGCTGCTGTAGAGCCGTGCCCGCCCGATTGCCCGGCTGACCTGATCGCCAATCGCCTGAATAAGGCTCAGGTCCCGTTTCGTCAGATTTATGTCTCCCATACTGTCCACACACAGCGTCCGGATGACCCCCTCGTTATCCTTCAGGGGAACACATATTTCGGATATGATGCCATCCACTCCCGATATAAAATCCGGATCCGCGTGTACGTCTTCGAGCCGTACGCCCTGTTCGGTGCGAACCACCCGCCCGTTGACGCCGGTATCAGTCGAAATATGGCCGAGACTCGCCTCTTTTTCATAACCGTGACAATGTTGCACTTCAAGCACATTGCCGTTGATCAGATAAAGGCCCACCATGGTATAGCCTGACGTCTCAACGATGGCTTCGACAAATAGACGAATCATGGGTTCCAATTCGGTCTCTTTGTTAAGAACGGTATTAATCCGGTCCAGAAGTGCCAGTTGACATGCCTGTTCCACCGCCTCGTCATACGTCAATCGGTAGGCTTCTTCACTTTGCGACGGAACGAGACCGTATCTGTCGATGGCATTGGCCATCGTGCCTGGTATCAAAATGCCGCATATCGTTCCAAGCATTGGAGAAACCCAGCCTGCGTCAGAGAATTCGGTCAGAATAAACACGACTGACATGATAGTCACGGTGGAAATACCGAGGCCCGAAACCGACCAGATGAGCTGCATTTTAAATTGTTCCTCTTTGGAACTATATAGAGTTCTTACCGTTTGGAGGAGAGCGAACAGGGACAGCGAAGATATAAAGATGGCGGCAACAATCGTTAACGTATAAAAAGGATTCATAAGCGGATGGCAGCTCAACAATAGATGGTGGCGTGGTTAACCTTTCGATTTAAGCGAGGCCAGTAGTACTATTTCCACACAACCACCCCGATTTTCACCAGATCATCCAGATACCGCGTAACCATATTCTGCGAGACCGGACCGAATGTAGCGCTGACGCCATGGCGGATCTTGCTGACCGAACGTTGGCCGTCGATGAAGCTCACCGGTTCGAAACGAGCATTACCACTGAGCGGGAAGGCCGGAGAACGATACCATGCTGCATCCTCTGCAGACAGCATACTGGTCGGCAGACCG
>CAJXCW010000124.1 GCA_913051705.1 uncultured bacterium | reverse complement strand
GCGCTTGCCTTAGCGGTTGTCGGAAGCTTAGCTTAGATTCGCTTCTGACGTCTCTCGTGGCGGACGCCATCACCAAGACGCATCACGACAGCCAGCGTGAGCTGGTGGGCCAGGGTCTGGGCAATCTGGTCACCGGTCTGATCGGTGGTTTGCCCGGAGCAGGGGTGACGATGCGTACGGTAGTAAATATCAATTCAGGCGGAAAAACACACCTTTCCGGGGTGATCCACGGCCTTCTGCTGATCCTCTGCCTGCTGGTACTGGGTCCTGTCGCCGAGCAGATACCCAACGCCGCGCTCGCCGGTATCCTGATCACCGTGGGTATCGGCATTGTAGACTACAAAGGGCTGGCGCATATGTTCAAGGTCCCGCGCGGCGAAGCAATGATTATGGTCGTCGTCCTGATCATGACGGTCTTCTTCGACCTGATGTGGGCAGAGGGCGTCGGCATGGTCATGGCCAGCTTGATTCTGATGAAACGACTCAGTGACGCGGACCCGGCAACCCATTCGCCGGTGCTGGACATTGCCGCACATCGCCCGTGGATCCCTTGGCTCGAATCACCCGAAAACGTCCTGGAGGGCATCTACGTGGTACACATACACGGTCGCTGTTTTTCGGCAATGCCGGACCACTCCAACAGAAGCTGGGTGAAATTCATGACGCCAAATCCCTGATAATTGACATGAGAGACGTGCGTTATCTGGATCAGTCAGGCGTCTATACACTGTCCGATCTGATTGAAGACATGATGCGACGCGGTGTCACAGTTTACCTCTGCGAAATGCATGAAGAACCAAGCGAGATTCTGGCGGAGCTGGAAGTCGCACCCGGTACTTTGCCTGTAGAACAGATCTTTGCGACCGTGGAAGGCGCTGTCGAGAAGGCTGCCAGACAGGCCGCTGGTGAGACTTCAGCCCAGGAACCCACGAAACCAGAGGAGGCGTTGTTCAGTTGGGTGTCGGTACATCCGATTGGCGCCAACGAAGCGCTTGAACGGCTGATTGTGGGCAACCAGAGATACGTACGTGGACAGAGCCTGCACCCGCACACTAATCCGGCCACGCGCCGGGTGCTGGTCGAGGAGCAGCGTCCATTCGCCGTGATTCTGGGATGTTCCGACGCACGTTCCGTACCGGAACTGGTGTTTGATCAGGGCATCGGCGAGTTGTTCGTGGTCCGGGTTGCCGGTAATATTATGACGCTGGAAAACAATGCCAGCATAGAATATGCGGTTAAGTTTCTGGTCGTGTGGCTTGTGGTTGTGCCGGGCCATCAGGGGTGTTCTGCTGTGGATGCTGTGATCGACGACAACGTCGATCACAGCGAAGTGATCCTCAATGCCCTGGAGCCGGCTGTGGAACAGGCTCGAGATATGCCAGGGGACCTGCTTACCAATGCCATACAGACTAACGCCCATCTCGTGGCGGCAAAGCTGAAGGAAGAACTGGCCGAGTTCACTGAGGGTGACCCGGACCGGATGCCGCGTATCATTCCGGCTTACTACCATCTGGACAGCGGGAAAGTGGATCTGATGGAAAAATGATGGAGCAGTGGTTCGATCAATTCTGCTGCCGGAACATCAACGAGATCAGCGTCCTGGTCGGCTGACCGATTTCGACGAGCTGCAGGTAGGTTCATACCCTTTGATGAACGGCCTCAATCCATCGAACATTTCATCTGTAGGCCGGTCATTGATCCATTCATACGTTTTCACACAATCATTGAATCGTCTGGCCTCGCCGTCGATAGAGACCGCGATCTCTAAAACCTGCTCGGGTTCTATCGTTGGAACGGGTATACTGACCGATTGCATGGTGGGCCTCCTGTGTTGATATTCCGATGTCTTGACTAAGGAGATGAACGAACATGAAAATTACTGAAGTGCAGACCATACGGGTGGCCGTCATGCGCCATGGGGAGTTGGGGTATCTGGTGATCGTCAAGACCGATGCGGGCATCTACGGTCTGGGCGAGGTGGCGGCCGATTGCCATCCATTGGCGGTGGCGCACTGTATCCGCAGCATGGAGCTGGTCGGCCGGGACCCGATGCGTATTGAAGCGTTCTGGCAGGAGCATCACCAGGGTCAGTTCTGGCGCGGTGGACCGATCTGGACCAGCGCCATCAGCGGCATCGAGCAGGCGTTGTGGGATATCAAAGGCAAAGCCCTCGGCGCCCCCGTCTACGAGCTGGTAGGCGGCGCCCTGCGCGACCGGATCAAGCTCTATACCCACACCCGTTTCGGGACGGAAACGCCGGAAGAGTTCGCACAATCTGCGATAGAAGCGGTCGAAATGGGCTTCCAGGCCGTCAAATTCGATCCCTTTGGCGCTGCCGTACAACGGATGGACCCGGCCGAGATGCGGCTGGCCGCTGCCCGGGTGCGCACCACCCGTGAAGCAGTGGGTGACGATGTCGACATCCTGATCGAAGGCCACGGCCGGCTCAGTCCCAACATGGCGATCCGCATGGCGGGACTGATGGAAGCGTACAACCCTTTCTTCTTCGAGGAGCCGGTGCCGCCCGACAATGTGGCCGAGATGGCCAGGGTATCGACCGCCATCAATATTCCCGTGGCGACCGGTGAGCGACTATACACCCGCTGGATGTTTCGCGAGCTGTTGGAATCGCAGGCGGCCGACTATATCCAGCCCGACCTGTGTCATTGCGGCGGCTTCAATGAGGGTCGTAAAATCGCCGCCATGGCGGAAACCTATCACGTACGGGTGCTGCCGCACAATCCCAACGGCCCGATTTCGACCCTGGTGGGCGTCCACTTTGGCGCTTGTACCGCCAACTTCGAGATGCTTGAATATGCGCATCGTGATCCCGATTCTGTGCCATTACTGCTGCATATGCCCGAGGTCAAAGACGGTCATATCGAGATCCCGAACCGGCCGGGCTGGGGCGTCGAGGTGGACGAGGCCGTGCTGGCGCAATTGCCGATGGAAACGGAATAGGAAGAATGAAAGCCGACTTATCATGGCTGTCCCTCATCAGGATAATAAGGAGCCGTTTTTGCGTAAACTGACCGATGTACACATCAAAGAACTTGACCGGAAAGGCTTTATTATCGTGCCGGGCTTCATCGACGGCCGGGAACTAAAACCATTGCAGGCCGCCCAGCGGCGGGTTCTGCCGACCTGGGATAAAATCAAGGAGAATCCTCCGCAGGACCAATCCGGAAACAGCCTCCTGACATGCTTTCCTCATGAAGAAATGGACCTCTATAAAGCCGCCATGAATGAAGAGAGCATCGCCTTTGCGCGTAAATGGCTGAAGACAGAGGCGATTCACATGCGGGTGGGCTGTTTGATCGCCCGCTATCCCGGTCACAGTGGAGGGGGTACCGGCTTTGATGATTCCGGTTTGCATATTGATAACGGCAATAACTCCTTATTGCCTTTGAGTGAAAATCTGCGCGAATTCGGTCAGATCGGCTTCTGGATCCATCTGGAGGATGTCGAAAAGGGCCAGGCGCCCCTCCGGCTTGTTCCAAAAAATCATGGTGAAGATATGACCAGGTGCGTCCCCCTCGTGTGCAGAGCCGGCGCCCTCTGTATTTTTACTAATTATACCTGGCACAGCGCCAGCGCCTATACCAGCAAAGAGGGTCAGCGCTTTACCTGGGGGTACAGTTTCGGCCGGGCGGATCATTACTGGGAAGGCTTCAGACACTATACTCATCTGGGGAAAGGCGCGCCTGTATTCCAGCAGTTCATCGGCGGATTGACGGCCACACAGCGCGAGCTCTGGCGTTTCCCGCCAACAGGCCATCCGTACTATACGGAACAGACCCTGGCCTTGCTGGAAGAGCAATATCCGGGATGGGATTCGGATGAATACCGTACGACCATGTAATACCGATTGTTGAATTATGAATTATGAATTTTCTGTAAGTTATAGAAAATTATACACGGGCTGTTGTATAACAATTGGCATAAGAAAGGATGGCAAGCCGACACGGGCCATACCTGGGCGGGAAGCCCCGCGACGATCAGTCGGTTTCCTCAAATTGCCATCTCTGTATCCAGTACCGGTAGACCGGTACGCCCAGGCCGGTAATGCATAAGCCGAGCAACGAATGGCCGGGGTCGCTGACGACAATGGAGACGAAGAAGGTCACGCCGATCAGCACGAAAATGGCCGGGGTGACCGGATAGCCCCAGGTACGGTACGACCGGGGCGCATCAGGATGGGACCGGCGGAAGAGAAAAATGCTGAAGGTATTGGTAATATAAAACAACCAGAGGGCGGCCGTCCGTGACGCGATAATCGTCTCCCACGATCCCAGAAAAATGATATAAACCGCAGCGGCGCAGGTCAGAAGAATGATGGCGTTCGAAGGGGTTTTATAGACGGGATGAATATGCGCCACCCATGAAAAGAACATCCCCTGCCTGGCCATGGCATAACAGAGACGTGGTCCGGTCATCAAATGCCCATTGACCGTACCGAAAGTAGAGACAAGCACCGCGATGGATATAAAGGCGCCGCCTACCGGGCCGATAAGCTGCTCCATGGTGTCCGAGGCCACGCGCTCACTCTGTGCGACACCGGTATTAGAGAGTACGAGGATATAAGCGACGTTGACCAGCAGGTAGACCACCATGGTGATGGCCAGACCAAGGATAATGGACAGCGGGACATTGCGTCTCGGATTCTTGATTTCTTCTGCAACGTATGTGGATGAGTCCCACCCGTCATACGCGCCGAACGCCGCCACCATGCCCAGGCTGATTACCCCGATTATACCCAGATTGAGGGTTTCGGGCTCAGGCCAGACCGGATCAAACTGGCCGAAGTCCGGGGTTATCGTGAGTGCAAATAATACAAGTACGCCCAGTCCGCCGACTTTGAGGAAGGTGGACAGATTCTGAATGAGAGCACCGAACCGGATGCCGAAATAGTTTATAAAACCCAGCATCACCACGGTGAATACGGCGACGCTACGCATCATCCAATCCGGATAGGGCGTAATAAAAAAACCCAGATACGTGGAGAATACAATGGCAATCGCCGCCATATTAGCAGGCCTGACCGCCAGCAGGGACGTCCATCCGAAAAGAAACGCCCAGAGGGGACCATACGCCTCTTTGAGATAGACGAACACGCCGCCCGCCCGCGGCATCATCCCGCCCAGCTCCGCATAGCTGACCGCCCCGCAGAACGACATCAGACCGCAGATCACCCAGACCAGCATCGTCAATCCGGAAGAATCCGTATACCGGGCGACGATACTCGGTCCGGCAAAAATGCCTGACCCGATGATCATTCCGATAATAACCGTCGTCGCAGAAACCGGACCGAGATCCCGTCTGAGTTCGGTTTCCGTGCCGAATGCATCGGATGATTTATCCGCAGGACGCGAAGCGCTCATACAGCTATCCCTTTCAGTCTAAAAGTATTACGCCATTAGTCTTATCCGCTATCAGGTGGGCTGCAAATCCTCTATCGTCTATTTGAAGCGTGGTATATATGGATATTGATTCGAAAATACCTGTACCAAACTTTTTAGTACAGGTATTTTTGAAAATATGGTCGCATTTCATCCTTCTATATTGATATAATGCTGGCTGCAAAGTTTATCGCCGTACCCCAGTTGTGCAGTACCACGGGCGTATTAACCAGTCGGGCCATCTCAACGATACGTCGGCCCTCGGTCAAGCCTCCCACCCATGACAGATCAGGAAGATATCATATGACCTCATCAGAGTATTGACATACAGCATTTATTATGGTATTGTCGGGCCAGTGATAACATGCAAATAGCGCTTTGTATCAACAGAAAATGCCCCATACAACATGAGGATCAGAACAGGTTATGAACACGATCAGATTAGGTTATGTCGGCTGTGGATTTATGGCTCAGAAGGTTCATTTACCCAACTTTTCTTCTTTGCCCGGATGCAAAGTGGTCGCTCTGGCTGAGGTGCGCGAGGACCTGGGGCGGCGCGTACAAAAACGGTTCGAGATTGAAACGTGTTACCGGCATCATCTGGACATGGCTGAAAATTCGGAGATTGATGCCTTTGCCGTATCGGCGCATTTTGCCGCCCAGGGGGAGATCGCCGGGGATTTGCTGCGCACAGGCCGGCCGGTTTTCATGGAAAAGCCCATGGCGGTGAGCGTCATCCAGGCTGAAGCCATCCTGGATGCTGCGAAAACGCCGGGCGCGCGGCTGATGCTGGGGTACATGAAACGCTACGACGCAGGTAATGAGTTGGTGAAGGCCACCCTGGATCAGTTTCGGTCATCCGGTGAAGCGGGACCTATCGTCTATGCGCGCGCACACGGCTTCTGCGGCGATTGGATCTGCGGATTGGACAC
This sequence comes from uncultured bacterium, assembly GCA_913051705.1. GTDB lineage: Bacteria > JAAXHH01 > JAAXHH01 > JAAXHH01 > JAAXHH01 > CAJXCW01. Next base: position 9,170 of record CAJXCW010000124.1, on the reverse strand, counting down.
GCCCATGGAGACGTCCGATGAGCCGATGCCGGAAGCGGAGACGATTCGTCCGGCATGGCTCCCTGAGGCATACGCAGGTCCTTATATTTCCTATCTGCAACAGTACGCGCATAATGTGAACTTGCTGCGTTTTTTCCTGGATGCGGGCGACCGGGTACGGGTGAGGACTGTGGATCTGGATGAGGATGGGTATACCGGCATCGTGTCATTCGATATGGACGGTGTGCGCGGTGTGCTGGAATCCGGCCGCCTCGACCACCATCGTTGGGATGAGCATACCCAGGTTTATTTTCAGAATGGATGGGTAAAGACCTGGGCGCCGCCGCTGTTGCACAAGAATCTACCGGCAGAGGTCGAGATCTATCGCGGCGGCGACGAGCACAGCTACACGCGCCCCATCCCCAGAGACCGATGGTCCTGGGCCTACCACCGCGAAGCTGAACATTTCATTGCCTGCGTACGAAACGGTGACCCCTTCCGCTCTTCAGGGGAAGATACGCTGACGGATGTGCGGTTGTTCGAGGATATCTATCGAATCTTCCTTGAACAGCAAGGTGTGCTTTAGGGCAAGCCTATATGGAGATCGATACAAAAGCACCTGTACAGGAAAGTTTGGTACAGGTGCTTTTGAAAATGTCAAATATTGTGGAAATGGTCTTCATCCCGTCCGCCACTACGGCCGGAGGGCATGCAGACCATCTGTGGGAGCTGAAGCAACGGGCGCATGCCGTGGCAAACGGTATTCCTATAGATAGAATAGCAGTAGATAACCGGCCCATCTCTCACGTCAGGACAAACCCTCCACCCATAGTTTGAATGCCGGGGATTGCCCGATCGTAAGAAATCGGTCGAGGTGTTTCTGCCCATATTCCATATAATCAAAATCCAACGTCGAAAGACCACTCTGGAGATAGCCCCAGAATGCCTCTCGAAGGTCGGAGGCCAGACACATCAGATGTAAATGAGAGAGATCGGATGACCGAACTTCCCCAAAATAATAGTGTAACATCTGTGTCTTTTGATCATCCGTCAGCTCGTGGTTCACAGCAAAATTCCCCAGATCAAAAAACAAATCGCCCATAGCGGCATATTCCCAATCAAGGATCCAGATCCTGTCTCCGGAATGAAGCATATTGTCCGGAAGCAAATCATTATGACAAGGCACAACCCGCTGGACTGAAATCAATGCCTGCTCGATCTGATCCATGAGTGATAAGCTCTGAGATAGATCGTCCGGAAAGCGGACTTGTCTGGATATCGCTCTTTTATGGTAATCCCGGACTGCCTGGAAAGGAGAAAAATGACCCGGAAAGGAGGGGCCCTGATGATATTGTTTGATTGTGCCGACGATCCGTTGTAATGTATCCGTAATATTTACACAGGCTGCTGTGTTTTTGTCGACCTCAATAAACCGGGTGATCAGAGCACCTTGATCAGGAAGGAACTGTATAACCTCCGGACCGATGCCGAGATCTGACGCAATACGCGTACAATGGTATTCATGCGCTCTTACAATGCCGAGTTCCTGGAAGTTCATACCAAACACTCTGACGACGTAAGATGAACCATGAACATCAACCCGGTAATTGCTGTTTGTGATACCCCCTTCTAAAGGCGTTATCACAGCGTTTTTCCCATGCCGGCCTGGTATCAGGTTTATGATATGTTGAATCGATTGTGCCATAGAAGACTAATTCCTTGAGGTCAGCATATATTATACCAATTGCCAGGTGAAAGGCCATGTATAAATGCCTGATCCAAATAAAAACAATACCCTTTTTAATCATAATTCATAATTCAACAATATGGTATATGATCAGAAATGCTGTCCTGGAAATATCAAGGAGCCTTCACCATGACCACCGAAGAAAAGTTCATGTTCGATCTTGAGGGATATCTCGTCATCAAGAACGTACTCACCAAGGATGAAGTGACGGTATTAAATGACATTGCGGACCGCGCGTTCGGAACCTATCCATACGGTGGAGAAGTACAGGGACGTGAAACGTCTCTGCTGTCCTGGGGAACCCCCGTTAAACATCTTATAGATCACCCGGACATCCTCCCCTATCTGGTCGAACTGCTCGGCCCCAGGGTGCGTCTGGATCACGATTACGGGATGTTTATGCGGACAGGAGATGCGCATGGCGGCCTCCACGGCGGCTTTGGCGGGTCGCACTGGTACCATTTCCGAAACGGCGTCATGCACAACGGGCTGACCGTGGTGGCCTACTTCCTGACCGACGCCCTCGCAGGCGATGGCGGCTTCTGCTGTGTGCCGGGCAGCCATAAAAGTAATTTTTCAGCATCGGATATCCCGGATGAGGTCCGGCATTTTAAACGTGAGGCGCATTACGTCGTGCAACCTGCTGTGGAAGCGGGTGATGCGCTGATCTTCACGGAAGCGACGATGCACGGCACGATACCCTGGCGCGCAGCACATGAACGGCGTGCCCTGTTGCTCAAATACAGTCCCGGCCACGCCACGTGGGCCCTGGGTTTCTATGATTTAGACGAGATCGGCACACTCACCGACCAGCAGCAACGCCTCCTGGCGCCCCCATCTGTTGAAAAACATCCGGATGTGGTACGGTGATGAAACGACGACATGCTATAGTTAACATGTCCGATTTCGGAATTTGGACAATAATCTTCGTCAGCGCGTGCCCGTAAAGCCTTTCAATGATGGCGTGGAAATCCATTTCATCCATCCTTACATTTCAAATGTATTAACAGGGTAGAACAACTATGGTCCGTAAGGATCCCCCAAGGATACCGTGCTATTGGAATCCTTGGGGGAGAAACGGTCACGTGGTTCTGGATTGGAAATCACGACGGGTACGAGCGACATTTCTCATAGTTGCAGCATCAGGATAATATGTTCCCAGGATCTCAAATCCTTCAACAGCACCAGAATGGATGTTTATCCACCAAAAAGCTCGGACAGGTCGTACGCTTCATTATGGAGAATGTTGTTGATCGCGGTATAAACCGCCCGAAATGTGTTCCGCTGGGATCTTACGTTTGAGAATATAATCACGGTATGGTCGTTGTCCGGCGTAGCGAATTTCCAGTAGGCCAGGAAACTCCAGGCACTGCCCGTGTGGGTCACATAGCGTATATCATTGATATCCTGCACTGACATCCCCTGTCCGTACCGGGCCGTGCTGCCGTCGGCAAGGGTCGGAGGTTTCATCATGCGGTTGAGCGATGCCGGTTTCAGCAGTGTGCCGTTTCGCAGGGCTTGATCGAAAGCCAGCAGATCATCGACGGTGGTGTACATCTCATCATCCCCATACGTCAGGCCGTACATGGACCGGGGCGCATTCGGGTCCGGCGTAGGCTGGACATCGCCTTCCGGATCAATCCGATAGCTGGAGACGATATACGGGACATCCCGGTCTTCAAGGAGGCTGTATACCCCGCTGCGCGTCATGCCGGCCGGCTCAAAGATGTGCTCCCGTATGAAGACATCGAACCGCCGACCGGACACCTGCTCCACGATCAGAGCCAGCAGGACATAGCCCGTATTGCTGTAACGGTCTATCTCAAGGGGGTCACCGATCAGATCCGGTTTATATTGGATCATATATTCCAGATAATCTTTGTTTGTGTAGGGCGGATCGAGTTTATCGTAAAACGCGTAAAACGCCGCCCTCATTTCGGTTTCCTGGTAGACATCGTAGAGGCCGGAGGTATGGCTCAACAGGTTTTCGATCGTAACGTGGTCATAGGGCAGTTCGGGGAAGAATTTGGAGAGCGCGTCGTCGTATCCGAGCTGCCCCCGTTCCGCCAGCATATGGATGGCGACGGCCGTCACCGGTTTGGAGATGGAACCGACCCTGAAAGCATCGTCTGACTTGAGCGGTTCACGGGGATTGAAGGAACGATGTCCGTGAACGCCCTTATAGCTCACCTCTCCCTTTTCTGCAATGAGCACGATACCGTTAAAGAGATCTGCTTTCTCCAACTTCGTCATGAGATCGGAGATGGCCTGCGCTTTAGGGGAGAGAGGCTCCGGCTGGTCGCAGGCGATCAGAACCACAGCGAATAGAACAGAAAGGATCGATATCTTAATCATTAAAATACGCCTTTATTGATCAGGTTTTTTCAACACCCTGGTAATCGCATCGCACATCATCTTCTCCGACTTCCCGGAGACGAAGGCATCTTTCGGTTCGTAGCCTCCTTCGTCGAAGGAGGTTTCCATAGTGATATATCCGGTGCCCAAATCCCCATAGCCGGCCACGGCTACAAAGGCATCAGGACGAGCCTGCTGGCCGTGAAGTTGGTATTCGATAAAGGTTTCGCCCGGCAGGTTGAGGAGGGCTGTCTGGTCGTTCAGGTGCAGGCAGGTAATGGGGATGGGGATATCACGGCGGCGTAAATAGGTCAGCATGAGTGCGGCTTTGCTGTGGATTTTTCCCGAGGTGGCTGTTGAGGAGATTTCAGCTAACAGGTTTTCCTCGCTCATATCTTCCCGGGGTGGCAGGCATACGGGCTCGACGGTCCATCGTAAGTTTTTGAGTGGCTGGCGTTGGGGTTGATGTTCCGACGAGACCATGGCAGTGAGGATGCGCCCGGTGAAAAGCTCGCGGTTATCGGCGATGCCGTCGTTGTATTTGCCGGCAGTGATATTGCCGGCGCAGCCGGTGAAGTAAATGTGGGGCACGTTACGGTCTTGCATGGTGCGACGATTGCGGGCCAACCCGACGAATTCGGGGGTAACGATGCCGGTGCCGTCCATGCTGGTCGGGTGGACCGCGTAGTAATGCAGGACAGCGACGGCCGTGTGGTTGTTCCAGAAGCCAATGGTTTTCAACATGGGATCGATCAAACCTTCGGGAGCAGCACGAACCGCTGGGTCCCGCGTTTTGGTCCAGCGCACAGCCCGAACCCTGCCGTCCTTACCCATCACCCGCCGGTTGGACGCGATGCGATCAACCCTGGCTTCGCCGGTAGTGATGTGGGTACAAGGTTGAAGCTTCTTCATGGCGTTACCAGCGGCATCTGATGCCATAGTCCGCACCTGTTCCGCCCAATCGCCGGCCATGATGACATTCTTGTAGCCGTAGGAATCCAGAATATCCTGGGCGTCGCGGTCAGGCCAGGGGGTATCGTGGGCATGAATGCAATGGACCGCGACGCGATCCGCCTCGGTCCCGACCGCGTCTGCCAATTCCTGGCGCCAGCGGTTGTAATCGTGATTACTGAGCTCGGCCCAGTCCAGGGCGCAGAGGATAACGGGCGGCTCTCCGTCCGGAACCAGGATGACGCCCAGAGCTGATAAGGGTTCTTCTATAGCTTTGGCGGGCGGATACCAGCCGGCGCAGAGGGGGTGGCCGATGGGCGGGGTGATATCGGATTTGAAGGTACTGATCTGGATCATGGATAGGCTCAGCCCGAAGTCGCCAGCAACCCGCCGTCTACGGGCAGCGCCACGCCGGTGATGCATCCCGCAGCCGGTGAACACAAGAAGGTGGCCGCCCGGCCGATATCCTCGGGCGTTCCCGGGCGGCACAGAGGAACCTTCTGGCGATGCTGCTCACCCAGGATGCCGATCTTCGGAGGTGTGGTATTGAATAGGTGATCCGTGTCCATATATCCCGGCAGGATGGCATTGCAGCGAATCCCGTGTTCTGCCAGATCGACCGCCATGCTTTTTGTCAGTCGAATGACGCCCGCCTTAGCCGCGCCGTAGGCGGCGTCCGTCTTCCAGGCACGCATGCCGTGCACGGAGGAGGTACTGACGATGCTGCCCCCGTCCCCCTGCTCGACCATAGCTCGCGCCGCTTGCTGCGAGCACAGGAAGAATCCTTTCAGACCCACGTCTAGGTTCAGGTCCCAGTTCTTCTCCGTGAGTTCCAGGAAGCTCTGACCGGTGCCGGCATAGGGGTTGTTGACGAGGATATCGATGCGTCCGAATCGCATCAGAAACGCCTGGAACATTTCCTCTACCTGGTTCACGTCCGAGATATCAGCGGCGTAGAAGTCTGTCTCCCGTCCCATCTGGCGAATAAGCGCTTGTGTTGTTTCACCGTCGGCATCGGCTTGCAGGTCGTTGATGCCCACATCGGCCCCAGCCTCTGCCAACGCCAGGGCGATACCCCGTCCAATGCGGCGCTTTCCGCCGGTGACCAGGGCTTTCTTTCCGATGAGCGAATGGGGATCGGACATGTCATCTCCTTTGTTTACAGCAGTCAAGGTTAGTTTGATCGCCAGGGCAGCAGCAGATCCGGGGCATCCCGGTCCAAACAAGTACCCATCACCCGCAGGACCCTGAATGGTTAATGTGGCGTAGGAATACTCATAAATAATCATACACAACACAATATACAATAGAAATCGTCTGCCCAGATCAGGCTCGCCGTATTGCGGTAGACATACACCCATGGGTCATAAGGATCGGATTGGCCGAAAACTACTCACCAAAACAAGGAAATGATTCGCGATACCTCCGGATTATGCCCGCCGTGCTTTAAATAGAGTTCGTCCGGATCTTAATCTTGCATCTTGTATCTTGCATCATATGATGAACCATGTTCGACCGATCAGGGTAGAACATGGCAGGAGATCTCAGCCGCAGCCGTGGCATAGGGACAGAATCGAAGCATGGGGAGGCAACACGGAAGGAGATGGTCTCGGCCGCTTCTTCAAGGAAAGGCCTTGTTGGAATTGGGTGAGTGTCACGGACAGTTGGTCGAACTGGCCGACGGACGCCTTGTGCTCGGCCACGATCGACGATATCCGTATGACAGAGGAGAAACGATTGGCCGCGTCAGTGAAGACGGTGGGAAAACCTGGTTACGCAAAGGCTATCATATCAGTGACGGCTCCGGCTATCCGGCCAGCGTGGCGCTGAATGATGGGACGATCGTCACGGTTGTGGGAAACACGCAACGCGACCCCCGGTCTCCAGACCGACAGAAGCCTGGAGCGTCCAGGTCGTGCGCTGGAGACTTGAGTAAGCCATTACAAAAGCTCCGCCCTTTATACCGGTATTATCATTTTTTGTCGTGTACTATGCCCTATGTCAAATCTTTCAGGTGTTTGGTTTTATTTTTTTTCAGTCTTCGGCAACGTTTTGCACTTGGAATCAGTCTTATATATAGAATACGTTCTATTGGATATTTCAAACAATGCCGTGGAGACCAGTCATGAAAATCAATAAGTCAACAGAAAAGGATCAGTGCATGATCTTGGAACTCGAGGGAGATATTCGTCAAAAGACGTTATTTACCATTCCGCTAAAAGATCTGCTCGCGCAAGGACACAGGTACTTTGTGATAGACCTGAAAAAAGAATGCATGGTCGATGCTGCCGGTCTGGGAGCCCTGGTCGCGGCCTGGAAGACGATTCATGCCGCAGATGGGAAAATGAAGCTGGCTCGGATTTCCGAACGGACCCGGAGGTTGTTGCAGGTGACCGGATTGGATGCCGTGTTCGAAATCTACAACACGTCTGATGAGGCCATGATGAGCTTTAGTAAAACAGAAAGGATCGGGGAATACAAAGGATTTGGGGCAGAACATAGGGAACGGGCTTGCGCTTAAAAACTACTTGGAAAGGAGCACATGATGAGCTGGTGGAGTGACAGAAAATTAACCTCGGCGGTAAGAAAAAACAATGCTGCCGAAGTAGAAAAGTTGATCCTCGAAGGAGCAGACCCGAATAAGATAGATAACGGCAAGACTATTTTTATGTGGTCCGTTGAGAAGGGCCATACAGACCTTGCACGCTGCTTGCTGGGGAAAGGCGCCAATGTAGATGACGAAGACCGGGCTGGCCGTACCGTCCTGATAACTGCAGCAGAGAAGGGACATACGGAAATTGCTCAATTCTTGCTGGAGAAAGGGGCCAAGGTCAATAGGCTGGTTGACGGCAAGACCGCCCTGATAACGGCCTCTGCGAAGGGGCATACCGAAATTGCTCAGTCCTTGCTGGAGAGAGCCGCCGATATGAATGTGAAGGACGGGGATGGTTGGACGGCGTTGAGGTGGGCGACAAGCAAGGAACATACCGAGATTGCCCGGTTCCTACGAGAAAGTGGCGCTGAAGAATGAAAACGTGGGAATAAAAAATCCTGCATCAAGTACGCCGTAGTAGAGTGAGTATACCGATGACGCCGGGCATCCATATACCGGCGCCCGGCGTCATCATCCTTCCTACAAGTAGAATCCAACGATCAACCACCGCTCCTTGACCTTTGTTTCTCCTCCTTCCTCTTTGCCTGTTTCTGCTGTTTGGCCGCCTTCTGTTTCTGACCCTTTGCCTTATCTTTCGACCCTTTGTCTCCCATTGTACATCTCCTTTGGGTGAGTATGTCCTGACACGAGACACAATGCCTCTCTGATCAAATAACCGATTATTTTATATTACACAACGAATATTTCAATTAGGTAAGATCACAGCCTGATTGGCGTCTACCCATAGAGGCTTCGATCCGCCGGTAAGCATTGGTTTTACCCATACCCGGGTCTCTATCAATATCCAGACCATGCCCATCGGTCAGTATGAAGTGTGGTTTAAAAACGCCGGCGGAATTGCCTTGCATTCTCATCGCTGTTTTATAAGTTTAACGCTATACCATAATACATATCCTTATCCGGCGCCACATTTTCTTTCCATTCCAGTCTAATCCATTGACCAGTTATAAATCACAAGGAGCAAATGTTGTCCAGGACTACCATTGATATCAGCTCACCGATGCCCCCTCCCCCATGGGCATGCATGGAACGCGCGCTCATGACGTCCGTGACCGATGCGTGTATCGCGTTTTACAGTAAATATTTTGACGAGAGAGGATACCTGCTCTGCGTCCCTCGATGGGGGGGCGACGATGGCCCCGATGACGCGATCGAGAACCTCACCGACTGGCCTATTCTGTACGCGCTCGGGGGGGAAGAAATACTCCTCGACATGTGCAAACAAGCACAGGATGGACATATTCGGCAGTATACTGAGGCAAAGACCGTCGATGTGCCTTTTGCCAGGGATGGCATGTACTACAAGGAATTCCCGGTGCATGGGGATTGGTTGCATCTGGGAGAGAGTATGTCGGTGTTCGGTGCACTCGGTTTATGCGACCATAAGGATCTGGATTACGAGCGTCGCCTTCGGAAATGGGCGGGGTTATACATGAATGAAGACCCGGAAGCGCCCAATTACGA
>CAJXCW010000123.1 GCA_913051705.1 uncultured bacterium | reverse complement strand
GCATCACTGCTCCCATAGCGAAAGCTGGAAACCTGACGCTGGACATCACCATGGAACACGAACGCGAACCGTTTGAAACGCCGATCCAAGATCCGGCTGTCCAGGCCGCTGCCGCTGCGCACCGTCAGGTCACTGGTCAGGAAGCTGAATATGTCGGCCTGCGCATCGTCGGCGACGCCAACCTGTACGTCCACGGCTGCGGCGTCCCCACATTTTACTACGGTCCCTCCAACGAAACAGCCCATGCCAATGTGGAATGGGTCTCCGTCGACCGCATGGCCTCTGCTGCTGCTGTTTATGCGTTGACGGCGATGAACTATTGTGGCTAACCCTGGTAATATAGATGAATATCCAAACCCTCAGAAATGACTTCCCGGCACTTCAGAACTACATCTGGTTCCAAAATGGCGGCGTGAGCATTACGCCTGCCCCGGTGGCGGCGGAACATGCCCGATTGATGCAGGCGCTGCTCGATCGCGGTCCTGTGCATATCGTGTATCCGGAAGAGGAATATCCCCGGCGGCAGGGGAGTATGGCGCGGCTGGCGAGATTCTTTTCGGTTTCACCGGATGATCTGGCCCTGATGCGGGGCGTCAGTGAGGCGTTTCAGACGGTGCTGCGTGGTTTGTCATGGCAGTCGGGAGATCAACTCATCATTACGGCGGATGAGGAAGCGGCCTTGCTGTTACCTGCGCTGCATCTGAGAGATCGGTTCGGCGTTGACGTTGTTAAAATCCCGCTGGTCGATGATTTTGAGGAACAGATTGAAGTGGTGACTTCGTTATTCACAGACCGCACGCGCCTTGTAGCGCTCAGTCATGTAACGACCGACCTAGGATTTCGCCTGCCGGTAGAGCCCATCTGCGCTGCCGCCCGGGCGCGGGGGATTCCCACGTTCCTGGACCTGGCCCATTCCGCCGGTCTGTACCCGATGCCGCTTCGGGAACTTAACTGCGACTTTGCCGGTATCCTGTCCTATAAGTGGATGTACGCCCCGTATGCATCCGGCCTGTTATACGTCCATCCGGACCATCTGCATGACCTGAAGGTGACCTACGCCGGGGGACGTTCGGAAGCCTGGCTCGATTTCGAAAACGACCGCTATGAAATGCGCGAAACTGCCGAGCGGTTCCAGTACGGTCCCTGGTCCTGGCCCCTGGTCCACGCGTGGGCCTTTGCCGCTGACTACCTGAAAGATATAGGACTGGAGAACATCTGGTCCAGGACCGTCGCCCTGACTACCCGGTTAAAGGAAGGATTAAAGGATATACCCGGCAGCATATTGTATACACCGGCCTCGCCGGATCTATCCGCTGCGCTGGTTACTTTTGGATTGAAAGGATGGAATGGGGAGGCATTAAGCCAGTCCTTGCGGGAACGCCGGAACATCATCATCAAACCCTTGCCGCACACTCAAGAGGGCCTTCGCGCCAGCATAACCTTCTTTACCCTCGAAGAAGAAATCGATCTACTGCTGGAAGCGTTAAGAGAGATTTGTTGATTGTCTGATTTGTTGATTGAAAAACAAAATCAATCAGACAATCAACAAATCAACAGATTTCCTTTAAGCTCTCCCTCGCCGCCTCAATGGTCCGGTCAATATCCTCTTCTGTATGGGCCAGCGAAACAAAGCCGGTTTCAAGTCTTGATGGGGCCAGGTAAACACCGCGGTCGAGCATATTCCAGAAGTATTTGCTATAGACATCCGCATCGGATGAGGAGGCCGTATCGTAGCTGGTGACGTCTTGATTCGTGAAGAAGGTGCACATCATGGAGCCGACTCGCGTCATATAGGCGGCGACGCCTGCCTCGTCAGCGGCAGCCCGGAGACCGTCGCCCAGGCGGGCGCCGAGTTGCTCCAGCCGGTCGTAGACGCCCGGTTCTTTGAGCTGTTTTACTGTTTCATAGCCGGCGGTCATGGCCAGCGGGTTACCCGAGAGGGTGCCGGCCTGATAGACCGCGCCGAGCGGCGCGATCGTTTCCATGATCTCACGTCGTCCACCGTAGGCGCCCACCGGCAAGCCACCGCCGATGATCTTGCCCAGACAGGTCATATCCGCCTGGATACCGAATCGCTCCTGCGCCCCGCCGAACGCCACCCGAAAACCGGTAATGACCTCATCGAAGATCAGGATGATGCCTCGTTTTTCAGTCTCTTCACGAATGGTCTCCAGAAAACCGGCGACCGGCGGAATCATGCCCATATTCCCGGCGACCGGTTCGATAATCACGCAGGCGATATCATCGCCGCGTTCGGACAGCGTTTGCCTGACGGCCTCACGATCATTATACGGCAGGTTGATCGTCAGCTTCGCCAGGTCTGCCGGTACGCCGGGACTGTCCGGAATCCCGAATGTGGCGGCGCCGGAACCGGCCTGGATAAGAAAACTGTCTCCGTGGCCGTGGTATCCCGCTTCAAATTTAATCACCAGGTTCCGCCCGGTATACCCCCGGGCGACACGCAGAGCGCTCATGGTCGCTTCCGTCCCGGAATTGACCATACGTACCAGATCAATGGAAGGATAGGCTTCTTTGACGAGTTCCGCCAGCTTGAGTTCCGCCTCTGTCGGCGTACCGAAGCTGGTGCCCAGCTCACAGGCCCCCTTTAACGCGTCGACAACGGCCGGATGGCTATGCCCCAATATCAATGGCCCCCACGAACCCAGATAATCGATATATTCGTTCCCATCCGCATCATAGACCTTCGCGCCTTTTCCACGGGCCATAAAAACCGGATGGCCGCCCACGCGCCCAAAATTCCGGACCGGACTGTTCACCCCACCGGGCATGAGTTTCTGGGCCCGGGCAAAAAAGGCTTCGGATCGCGAACGGTTCATGAGAAACTCCGGTAAAGAAAATGGAGATTTAGTGATGGCATGTGTCCTGCGGACACGATGCGAGCAGTGGAAGCCACCTGCGGTGACTTCGAGCGCTTCGCGGTTCGTGGTTTGGTGATTTGGTGATTGAAAGGCAAAAGATAAAAAATCTCTGTGTTCCCTGTGGCTAAATTAATTTGGCTGCGTCCTTAGCAAAATAGGTTAATATCAGATCGGCGCCGGCGCGTTTTATGGCGACCAAAGATTCCATCATGACCCGGTCTTCGTCTATCCAGCCCATCTGACCGGCGGCTTTGATCATGGCATACTCCCCGCTTACATTATAGGCAGCCAGTGGGACTTCAAAGGTCGATTTGACCCGCTGGATGATGTCCAGATAGGCCAGCGCGGGTTTGACCATCACAATGTCAGCGCCTTCTTCCAGATCCATTTCCACCTCGCGTAGTGCCTCATTGGTATTGGGCGGGTCCATCTGATACGACCGTCGGTCGCCGAACTGCGGGGTAGATCCCGCAGCCTCACGAAACGGACCGTAATAGGCCGAGGCGTATTTGGCGGAATAGGCCATGATTGGAATATGGGTCAAATTCTCTTCATCCAGTGCGGTACGAATGGCGCCGATACGCCCATCCATCATGTCGGATGGCGCGACCATGTCGGCGCCGGCATGAACATGGGAAAGGGACGTCTTAACAAGCAGTTGTAGGGTTGGATCATTCTGGACGTCATCGTCTTTTATCACGCCGCAGTGGCCGTGATCGGTGTATTCGCACAGACACACATCGGTAATAACCATCAGGTCCGGCACGTTCTGCTTAATCGCCCGGATCGCCTGCTGCACGATGCCATCATCCGCATACGCCCCTGTACCGGCAGCATCTTTGGATTCTGGAATACCAAACAGAATCACCGCCGGAATCCCCAGGCCTGCGACTTCCCGACATTCTTCAACCCCCTGATCGACGGAAAGCTGGTTGACGCCGGGCATGGCACCGATCGGTTCCCGGACGCCTTCGCCCGGACAGATAAACATCGGATAGATCAGGTCATCAACCGACAGACGCGTTTCGCGTACCATCCGCCGTAGCGTATCGTTACTGCGTAATCGCCGTGGTCTATGAATAGGAAATGGCATGGAAAAACCTCACCGTCCACAATTCGGACAAACCGGGTTACTCGTACCGCTGATAGCACTGCATCGTTCGCATTGAAACAGAACCACTTCGCCTTCTATTTCATGTTCCATTAATATCCGTACAACCTGCTTTTTACCACCGAATGGAGCGATTAGTTTAATGCCTGAGATATGATCTGAACCGTTAATCAGATGACGGTCGTGCTCCTCGTCAAAGATCCGGCTGTCCACCCCTTCCTGTTTCAGGTATCGCTGGTACAACACCGCCTCCCAGTCCTTAACGGTACTTTTTTCTTTATCCTCTTCGGCATCGGGCTGTATTTCTTCCTGGGCGTCATGTTCGCAAAAGTAGCGACGCGTCTGCCGATCGGCACATTCAGGACAGAGATGCTGGCCACAAACAACGCATATGCCGTGAGACGGGGTGTCTGGATGCAGAAGGCAACGCAGATCTTCGACAAATACGGTGCCGCAATTGGCGCAGGATTGGGCATTTTTAGCCACCGGTTCCTTGCACTCATCGCAAACATAGGACGCCTCTTCATCTAATGTATCCACAAGCGGCGTAGCACAAACCGGACATTGTTCTATATTCCGGGGATATTTATATTCACATTCAGGACAATAAGGCATGATCAATTTCGGATTTATGTAGGGGCGAGTGTTCGCCCAATTCATTATATCATTTCAACCAATATTCAAAATAAAACCGCCCGCAATATACACCGATTTTCCGTGAAAGCAACCGTTATTGCGAATGATGTCTGTACTGCACAATAGCATCTATGAGCGCGGTGATAGACGCTTCTTCAGGCATAATATCAACGGATAGCCCCACATCCCGGGCAGTGCTTCGCGTAACAGGACCTATACAGGCTATCGTGACGCCTTCCAACCTGGTTAAACCATGCTCACCGAGCGTCTGTGTGAATGCCCGAACAGTGGAGGAACTGGCGAACGTCACCAGATGAATCATTTTCTGTTCCAGCATAGAGATGATTTCATCCGGCAGGGTCTCTACGGTAACCGTCCGATAAACCGTTACGGGGAGCACTTCGGCGCCATAAGCAGTCAGGCCATCTACAATCGTTTTGCGGGCTATGTCCGCACCGGGAAACAAAATCCGAGTCTTCTTCATGACCTCGTTTTGGACCAACTTCTCTACCAGCGCCTCCGCATTAAACTGATCGGGCTGGTGATCCGCTATAAAGCCCTGTTCTTGGAGTCTGGTGGCGGTAGCCCGACCGACCACGGCAATACGCGTAGATGCTAATGCGCCAACCTTCAGATCCTTTTCAAAAAACCGCTTGAAGAACTGATCGATACTATTGGTACTTGTAAAAATGAGCCAATCATACGATGTTATTTGTGCCAACGCCTGGTCCAAAAACGTCCAGTCTTCCGGATCTTCGATACGGATGACCGGCGCTTCGATCGGTTCGGCGCCCAACCTGATCAATCGGGTTGAAAGATCGCTGGCCTGTTCACGGCTGCGGGTCACCAGCACACGAAGACCGAAGAGGGGCTTATTTGATGGCGTATCCATTCTGAGGTTTCAAACTCGTTGCCGGGGTTACAAGGAAAGCGGGTCCTGAGGTGCCTTATTGAGTATCATGTCAGCCAGTTGACGCCCTGACTCGTCTGCTTCTTCAGGAGTGCCCGAAACGGTGTCCCGCACCATCCAACTGCCGTCCAGAGCCGCCAGAATTCCGTCCAGACGCAGGGTATTTTCTTGTATTCTGCCCCAAGCGCCGACCGGGGTGTGACATCCACCTCCGATACCTCGGAGAAAGGCGCGTTCTCCCAGGATGGCTTGATGGGTGATAACATGGTTGATACGGCTGACAGCAGCGATTGTGCGGTCATCATCCATACGTGTTTCTATCGCCAGGGCGCCCTGGCTCACGGCCGGCATACACACTTCACAGTCTATACGTTCGGTAATCCGGTCGCCCCAGCCCAACCGATCCAGGCCAGCGGCAGCCAGAATAATAGCGTCCAGATCGTCAGCCTCAGTCAGCTTTTTCAAACGAGTGTCGATATTTCCACGGATATCTGTCAATCGGAGATCGGGACGATAGGCCAGAAGTTGCGCCCGGCGGCGCGGGCTGCTGGTCGCCACGCAGGCGCCTTCCGGCAGGGCCTCGAGCCGGTCTACCTGTTTGGCAATCAGCGCATCACGTACATCCGCCCGTTCCGGCGTGCTCACAATAACCAACCCTTCCGGCAATGTGGTCGGCAGATCTTTCAGGCTGTGTACCGCCATATCGATTTCGCCGGATAGAAGCGCCCGTTCCAGTTCCTTGACAAACACGCCCTCCCCGCCAAATGAAGCCAGCGGCACATCTGTCACCTGGTCCCCTTTGGTTTTGAGTATTTGGACATCCATGGTCAAATCCGGGTTCGCTGCTTCAATAGCCCGCGCCACCATATTGGTCTGGGTAAGCGCAAGCTGACTGCCGCGGGTACCTATAATAAGGAAAGAGGTCATAGAGAGAATGAAAAAATGAAAGGCGGAAAGGACAAAAGGCCGAAAGGACGAAAGGATGCTTTATCTTCCTCTCTTCCTTTCAATTATTTTCCTCAAGATTTTCGTCAAGCCCGAACAGATGACGCAAGGCATGCAGATGATATTGGCCCTGATCGGATTTAGCAGAGGCCTTGAGACGGATCGTCGGATCATGAAGCAGCTTGTTGATAATGGCACGACTCATCATATCGACGGTTTTTCGGTCGCTATCCGAAAGATGATTCAGTTGCGACAGGGCACGCTCTATTTCCTGGGTCCGTATCGTATCGGCATGCTGCCGAAGCTGCGTGATCGTAGGGGTGACGGCCAGGCTTTGGTACCAGTGCAGAAACTGATTTACTTCCGTATTTACGATTGTCTCTACGTTTTCGGCTTCTTTCTTCCGTCGGACTGCATTGTCATCTACCACCGACTGTAGATCATCGATATCATACAGGAAGGTATTGTATACGTTGCGCACCTGAGGATCGATATCACGGGGGACGGCGATGTCGATTAAAAAGATCGGTTTATTCCGGCGGATACGCATGATCTCCGTCATCTGATCACGATCCAGAATGCAATGTGGCGCCCCGGTAGAACTGATGACGATATCCACATCAGCAATCATTTGCAGCCCATCGTCCAAAGAGACGGCGATGCCGTCGAACCGTCGAGCCACTTCTGCGGCCCGTTCATACGTTCTGTTGGCGACCATCAACCGTTTAATACCCTGATCGACGAGATACTGGGCTGTCAATTCACCCATTTCGCCGGCGCCGATCAACATGGCCGAATGCTGCCTGAGATCCTTGAAAATTTTCTTGGCCAGTTCAACCGATACGGAACTGACCGACACCGCGCCGACACCGATGTCTGTTGTCTCACGTACCTGTTTGCCTACGGCCAGAGCCTTTTCAAACAAGCGGTTCAACACCACGCCGGTCGTCTGTTCGCCCAGGGATCTGAGGTAGGCGTCTTTTACCTGGCCGAGAATCTGCTGTTCTCCGATGACCATGGAATCCAGACTCGAAACAACGCGGAAAAGATGTCGAATGACCGCCTCATCCGTCCGCCGATATAGATAGGGTGATAGGGTCCCCTGAGAGAGACCATGAATCTCATGAAACCACTCTTCTACAGGTCGTGGATCATGGACATCGCCGTTTATTGCAGCGTACACTTCACTCCGATTACAGGTCGACAAAAGTACCGTTTCCAGCATTTTCCCCGATGTTTTCACGAGCTTCAGCGCCTGCTCCTGAAGCGTTTCCGTCAGCGCAACCTGATCCCGTATGTCGATCGGGGCGGTATGATGACTCAAGCCAATAAGTGTAAGATGCATAGGTCTATAACGTAATCAGTGAAGGTACGAAACGACAAAACAACTAAACGACGAAGCTGAGAGAGATATATAATTTTCGTGATTCGTAGCTTCGTAGCTTCGTAGCTTCTCAAAACATATGTACGTTCGTCCAGAGGCCGGCGCCGATATAGGCCACCAGCACGGACGCGAATCCCACGAGCGCCAGATACGCCGCCCGCTCACCCTGCCAGCCGGCAGTGTACCGGGCGACCAACTGGCCGGTATAAATAATCCACGTCAGCATGACACAGAACACCTTGGGATCTTTCAACCAGGGCATAATAGAATCCCACACATCATTAGCCCACCAGACCCCCGTAGCAATGCCTACAGTCAGGAAAAGCCATCCTATGGATGTCGCTTTGAGATTCATCTCATCCAACATATCAAGGGCAGGCAGGCGAGAGAAGATGAGGCCGACCCGGCGCCTGTGGATGTAATAGGTCTGCATGACATACAACAGCCCTGTGATAAATGAAAAGAAAAAGGCGGCATAGGCCAGAAAACTCGAGGTGACATGTATGTTGAACCAGGAGTTCTGAAGCAGTGGCGGCAATGGGCTCTCCGGATGGATTAACATGATGGAGACGACCTGGGCTACCAGAATCATTGGAACGACGAACACGCCCAAAGATTTATCCCGAAATCGAAGTTCCAGAAACAAATAAACGATAGCAATAAGCCAGGCAAAAAAACTCAACGACTCATGCAAGCCTACAAAAGGCGGATGGCCCGACTTGATACTCCTCGTAATAAGGACGATGCTGTGGCAGATGAGCGCAAAAATCAATAAACCAGTGGCATAACGTCCGACTCGAACTTGCTTATTCGGAAAATGTCGAATGTAGGCCCCAGCGCTACCCAGATAACCCGCGATAATCAGTCCGTGCAATATGGAAGACTCCATCTGTCTACCTCAATCATAATACCCAAAGAACTGCTGACACCCCCGGCAAGATACCCTGAAAACCTGCCAGACGTCAAGGTGTTTTTCCATGTCTTGCAAGACGTTGTACCATTAAGCCCTTGATCTTTTTTATTTCGAATATATCCAGGATAGAAGTGCGGGAAGAAGTCCGGGATGGAAGGAAATGTTGATCCCGGGTCTCATCTGGTGCGACGCATTCCTCTCACCCTCCCTCCATCCATCCCCTCCATCCACGATCTTCCAGGAGCCCCATATGCAGACAGGCGAACGAGGACTGTCGCAGGATACCCATTTGCCCGAGGTGATGCCGGTCATCCCCTTGTTGAGCGGCGTCGTTTTTCCATTAGGCATGGAAACGGTACAAATCCGAATAGAGCGAAACCGGCGGTTGATTCAGGAAGTCCCCCCGGACGAACCTATTCTGCTGACGTATCTTAAAGATAGCGATGGGGACGTGTCGCCGGATAACATGCTCGGAATCGGTGTGGTGGGACGACTCGTCTCAAAGTTGAATTTGCCGGGCGATGTGCTTCAAGTCGTGTTCCAGGGGATCCGCCGGGTGCGGTATGTGCACATGGTGGAAGTAGACCCGTTTTACCGCGCCGAAGTCAGTGGTATCAACGAGAATCCAGGGAATATCGGGGCCGTCAGCCGGCTTCTGGTAGATGCGTTGAACGCTTTTTCGAAACTCATGGAAATCAATCGGTATTATCCAGGAAGAAGAACTCAATGTCCTCAAGATGAATACGGAAGATCCCGGTATCTTCTCAGATTTAATCTGTCTGTATCTCAATTTGTCGTACGATGAACGAAAGCTGGTGATCAATACCCCGGATCATCCGGAACGGCTGGCACTGGCCGTTCGATATATAGAAGAGACGATTCAGCGTGCGATCATAGGAAAAGAGACTACAGATCGTACGCAGGTCGTCATAGAAGAAGGACAGCGTGAATTCTATCTACGCCAGCAATTGCAGACCATCAAACAGATGCTGGGCGAAGGGGATGAACAAGAAGCGGAGATCAAAGCGCTGGAAGACCGTATGAAACAGGCCCGGCTTGAAGGCGACATCCGCGAAACGGTAGAAGCGCAACTGGACCGGTTACGTCTGCTGGCGCCGGTCTCTCAGGAATATCAGGTCACGCACAACTATATCGATCAGATTCTGGACGTCCCCTGGAATGTGGAGACGCAGAGCGATGTGGATATCCAGACCGTTCGGGATGTATTGGATCAGGACCACTATGGGCTTGAAGAGGCCAAAGAACGGATTATAGAATACATGGCCGTGGCGAAATTCACCGGCAATATGACCGGTCCGATTCTTTGCTTTGTCGGCCCGCCCGGTACCGGAAAGACCTCGTTAGGTCAGTCGATTGCCCGGGCTGTTGATCGTAAGTTTATACGGATGTCGGTGGGTGGCGTGCGCGACGAAGCGGAGATCCGGGGGCATCGGCGTACGTATGTAGGCGCCATGCCGGGCAAGATTATTCAATCACTTCAGCGGATCGGTGCCTGCAATCCTGTCCTGATGATCGACGAAATCGACAAGATGGGCGCGCATCCGATCACCGGTGATCTGGCTTCGGCGATGCTGGAGGTGCTGGACCCGGAACAGAACACCTCGTTTACGGATCATTATTTAAGTTTACCGTTCGACCTGTCACGGGTGCTGTTTGTCGCCACGGCCAATACGCTGTATGACATTCCGGAGCCGTTGCGCGACCGGATGGAAGTGATCGCGATTCCCGGCTACACGGAAGAGGAGAAGCTGGAGATCAGCCGCCGGCATCTGATTCCGAAGCTGATGAAACAGCATGGCCTGGATGATCAGCCACTACAAATAACGGATGCAGCCGTCCTACGGATTATTCGTGAGTATACCCGTGAACCGGGCCTGCGTAATTTCGGTCGGCGGCTTGAGACCGTGATCCGAAAAATCGCTGTGATACGGTCTTCTGGCGATGAGGCGCCGGCGCATATTGAGCTGGAAAATCTCCCCGACTATCTCGGACCGCCCCTGTTTATTCCGACCACGGAAGACCGGTCGCCGGAAGTCGGTGTGGTCAATGGGCTGGGGGTCACCGGTTCAGGCGGACAACTTCTGATGATTGAGGCGTTACGCATTCCCGGTAACGGCCAATTGATCATTACCGGCCAACTGGGCGAGGTGATGCGGGAATCTGTCCTGGCGGCAAAAAGGTATATTCAGTCCCAGGCGAGGACGCTCAATATCCCGCCGGAGATGTTCGACAAATACAATATCCATCTGCATTTTCCTGAAGGCGCCATTCCCAAAGACGGCCCCTCCGCCGGTATCGCCATCGCCACGGCCATCGCTTCCCTCCTGAGCGACCGGCCGGTGCGTACGGACATCGCCATGACGGGCGAGATTACGCTGCGCGGACGCGTGCTGGCTGTCGGCGGCATCAAGGACAAGGTGCTGGCGGCGCATCGGGCGGGCATCAAGACGGTGCTGGTACCGAAGCAGAATGAAAACGACCTGGCGAATATCCCGGATACGGTACGGGATAGCATCTGTTGTATACCGGTGGAGAGTATAGACGAGGTATTAAAGGAAAGTTTTATCGACGTGGTGGTGCCGCAGGACACGTCCATCGAACGGATCGTTCAGGCCGAGCGGTAGCGATCCGCCGCGAAGGAGCAGTCGGAGTAGGTGAATTACACCGCCAGCTTCCGCTCAAGGTGGTGTACGAAAAAAAGGGTAGACGTACACCCCCTTTGGGTTCCGTCTACCCTCCTGCCCCTTTCGATAGGACGGCCGAATACCGTTACTCAGGATTTTATTTGTGACATTCTGCCGCGCCCAGTGTAGAACCAGCATAGCCGGTCTTACTTCTTGATATACTTTCGCAGCATCCTCGGCCCCACTTCCGCACCATACACATTGCCCTCGGCATCGGCAGCCACGCCTTCCGCGCCGCTCGTGCCGGCCTTGTCCTGATCCTCTACCGGGTCCGGAATAAATCCGGAGACCCAACCGCCGTCTTTGATGGTGCCGATGCGGATACCACGCGTCCAGCCCGGATTACCTGCCCAGGTGGCGTTCGACTCGGAATCGGCGCAATACAGGATGTCGTTGGCGTCGATAAACAGACCACTCGGGCGGCCAAACTGGGTCCAGGTGGCGATGTGTTCGCCTTCCTGGGTAAAAATCTGAATCCGGCTGTTGGCCCGGTCTCCGACGAACAGGCGGCCCTGTGAATCCAGCGCGAGCGCATGAGGATCACGAAATTCGCCGGGGCCGTATCCGGTTTTGCCCCATGCTTTAATGAACTTGCCGTCGGCCGCAAATTTTACGATGCGATTGTTACCACGCGTTCCATGGCCGTCGGCCACGAAAATGCTGCTGTCAGGGGCGACCAGCACATCAGACGGCTGGTTGAAGATCGTTTCGCCTTCACCGGCGACGCCGGCGACGCCCAGGCTCATCAACAGTTCCCCGTCCTGGCTGAACTTGTAGACCTGATGACCTCGGCCTTCTCCGCCGCGCGCATCGGCGATCCACACATTATTCTCATTGTCCACGAAGATGCCATGCGGCCACACGATCATTCCGGCGCCGAAGCTTTTTAGCAGCTCGCCCGAAGGACTGAACAGCAGGATAGGCGGCACGTCATGCACGTCGATGCAGTTATTCTTGCCACAGCGCTCAGCGACCCAGATGTTGCCACTGCCGTCCTGCGCCGGATACACCGCGCTGGTCGCACCCCAAGTCCTGCCTGCGGGCAGATTGCCCCAGATTCCTTCAACCGTGCTATACGGATTGGACGCATGGTTCTGCGCGTAGGCCTCGACAGCGAACATTGTGACTAATGCAGCCGTAACGGCTGAAAAAAGATAGCTCATGCGATGTGAATGCGACATGGTAGCCTCCTCGAGTATGCGAATAGCCTGTAGCAGGTAGCGGGTGACACGTGGCGGATGGACCACATGCCACAAACTAAAGACTATCCGCTGTCCACAGTTGAACGATTATCAATGTAATTCAGAATAAAGTAATAATATGCTATGGCGCGGCGTAGCACAATGAATTATACCAAGTGTTGATTTATGATTGGTAATTTGTGGCTAAAAACCTATTCGTTCACGCTTGACCGGCTGACGGCGATACCCTCAGGTCCAGAGCTCGTTGATCGTCCGGCGGAAAAAAATATTCAGCGTCTCTATGGACGGCTTAGGGATATGATGCTCTACATGTAAAGAGGAAATCCGTTCCAGTGGATGGACATACAGAAACCGAACATCATAGTCACTGTTCGCCGAAGGAAATCCCCATACCCGGCTCCCTGATTCACAGGCGTAAAAGATGCGGACCTGCTCCTCTTCCTCAACATCCTTGAGCCGTGTTTGGATTTCTGTGCGAATAGGACCGGGAATGGTGCTGTTGTAGTCGACCATGGGTTTGGTTTAGGGGTAATGGATTATGGTGTTTGGTAGAAGCTGTGGTATTATTACATCATAATTTGTCATCTCGAATGTAGTCCGAAGGGAGAAATTGAGAGATCTATTCGGCGTCAACTCATACAAGATCTCTCCGCACACTATGTTCGGTCGAGATGACAAATTGCCTTTTGCTTTTTGTCGTGTGCCGTACAAGGTCACTGCAAGGCGTCTGAAAATACATCCCTTAACTTCTCGGCAACAAGAATTTCCTGACCTTCCGTAAGCGTACCGGCATTTACCCTAATGCCGGTAGGTCCGCTACGACGGACCCTGACAACTGGTTCCCCGGCCATCATGTGTTCCTGTATCTGATCACGGGACCACTTGAGTTTGTTGCGTGGCCACTGGATATGTACATGAGAAGCCGGGATGTCCAGTTTTACAGAAATACCCTGGACATCCTGTAACGCGTCGGCGATGTAGGCCGCCATTTGCTGGGTTCTCTCGGCACCGCCATTCAGGAAATGCTTTACGGCCGCATACATCCCAACCAGCACCTCGCGGCCAATCTTCATAGGTCTGCCCAGGCGACTATTGGGAGACGCCATCTCCCGGCAAGCATCCACGACTGCTTTCCGGCCCAGAATGAGACCGCTTGCTTGCGGCCCCCGAAGTCCTTTTCCGCCGCTGACAAGCACGACATCCACCCCATCCTCTTCGGTAAACCGCCACAGGTTCTCTTTAGGCGGCAAGGCCCAGGCAATATCCACAATGATGCCCACACCCCGCTCATGGGTCACCGTCGTCAGTTCTTTAAGAGGAATCATGTTCGGTCCTGAAGGTCCAGTAAACACAGCGGCTGTCCGATCGGTGATGGCGTTCTGAAGATCTTCCATAGTTGCCCCTGATTGATCTCCGATTTCCACGATGCGGGCGCCGGGTATCCGGACGGCAGGATCTTCGTCGAATCGGCCGCAGGCATACATGATGACCTCGTCCTTCAGGCCGTCCGTATCGGGCAATTGCTCACTCTTCTTAGCGTCCAACCCGGCCATAAAGGCGCCCACAGACAGGACGATGCCCGCCGTCGCGCTAGAGGTGACACACGCCGATTCATTCTGGGTAAGCCGGGCGATAGCGTCATCCACCGCACCTTGCAATTCGCTGAAATTCACATTCTTATACGCCGCCTCGGCCATGGCCTTTATCACCGGCGCGGCCGACATGGAACCGCCCTGCGAGGTATACCACTCATTCGCATTGATGTAGGCGGTCACACCCAGTTCTTCATAGATATCCAATGCAGTATACTCCATGATAGACTGATGTTATAGTCGAATATGCGTTTGATTTATTCTATGGGCGACGTGGAGATAAGTAGCGGGGACTAAAGTAATTGGCAGTATAGGGTAGGCCTCGATGTGACTGCTTGTCCCATAGCTATCTGACTTCTACAAATATCAACGGAATGGTTTTGAATGATAGATTGCGAAATTCGTACTCTCTCCCTGCTTCCTGAACAAAGAAACCGCCACGGGAGGAGAGTTCTTCTGTAAGTTTTTTACCTGTAATTACTTCTTGTCCTTAGGTGATCATCACTTTCAGAGCTCCCCATATCAAATATAACCAAATAGCTAAAATAACAAAGTCAATAATAACCGTTTTGTATTTGCTCTCTCCTCCCCATTAACAGTTGACATTTCAACCAATTACCCCTATCTTTCACGTCAATTGAAACAGCCTGTCAAGGTGCCTGAGAGTCCCTTGAATTCTGCATCCTGAATCTTGTATCCCAGGCGGCCTTTCGGTCGCCTGTACGATTGATGCCATGCGACGTATATACCTCGACCATAACGCTACCACGCCGGTACGCACCGAAGTGCTGGAAGCCATGTGGCCGTTCTTTCAGGAGCGGTTTGGTAATGCGTCCAGTATCCATGTGTTCGGGCAGGACGCCCGTGCGCCGATGGAGGAAGCACGCGCTCAGGTAGCGGGGCTTATCAATGCGCGACCTGGGGAGATCTATTTTACCAGCGGCGGGACCGAGTCGGATAATCTGGCGATCAAGGGCATCGCCTATGCCCATCGGGATCGTGGCAATCATATTATTACGACCGCCATCGAACACTCCGCCGTGTTGAGCAGTGGTGCGTTTCTGGAAACTCAGGGCTTCGAGGTGACGTACCTGCCCGTAGATGTGGACGGACTAGTCGATCCCAACGAGGTAGCGCAGGCCATTACGGATCGGACGATCCTGATTAGCATTATACACGCCAACAACGAAATCGGGACGATACAACCGATCAAGAAAATCGGTGCGATCGCCCGGCAGAACGGGGTGTATTTCCATATAGACGCGGTGCAGTCTGCGGGTAAACTGGCGATTGATGTGGAGGCAATGCAGGTGGATCTGCTGTCTTTGTCAGCACACAAAAT
>CAJXCW010000122.1 GCA_913051705.1 uncultured bacterium | reverse complement strand
GCGATCAGTCATCTGGTTGACACTTTGCGCCATGGCCAGGCCAGGGAACGCGTACGATTCCAGAAGTGTTTTGCCGAATTTTCGAAACTTAAAAACCGGAAGCGATTTCGCCGTTTGTTCAAAAAATAGGAATCCACCTTAACTATCAAATCGAATCGTCCATAATCCCCAGGCGGCTGAATCGGAAGCTCGCCGTTGGAAGACGATTTCCGACTCCGAAGACCAATCTGGAAAATCATCCTCTTCAGGTCCGGATGTTAGTTGGATCGGTGCACCGCCTGTCACATCTACGATCCATAAATCGCCCCCACTGCTGAAAGCAATCTTTGCCCCGCTGATCGAAAAAGAGGGGTGGGAAGCGGACAACACACTCGGCACGTAAAAAAAATCAGGCTGATCACGGCCGTTAATAGCGATCCCTTCAAAGGGAACATCGAGACGCCATAATGTACCGGGGGCGTTCCCAATATCATATATTATGACATTGTCAACCCCCGGAGTCCCCCAATCCAGGGTTTTTATATTCGAGAGACTCCCAAGGCTTGAGCTACCTGAAGTGACTTGATCTTCTGGAAAGACCGGTATAGTGACTGGAAGTGGTACAATATCCGTTGTGGGTATTTGCAGTCTGGTCGCGTAGATATGCGTTCTCCCCTGGGCGGACCGTTTATAGGCCACGGTAGGGAACTGAAAAAAGCTGGGTTGCCAGGCCGGGTTGGAGCCACCTGTTTTCGTTACCTGTTTCGCCTTACGGGTCGTGATGCTCATCATCCAGATTTCCTCACGTCCGCTTCTACCGGAGGTAAAGGCCAGCACATTGCCATTGGGTTTGAATAAATTCGACTCCCCGTCGACGTCCGGATGAAATGTCAGTTGGACTAAATCACCTGTTCTGCGATTTTTTAACCATAAATCAGCATTACCGCTCCGACTTGATGTAAAGATGATAAATTCACGGAGAGCGGACGGTTCCCAACCAGGGCCGCCTATATCGAGTTGTTCCAGAATAGGCGGATCGGTAACAATGAATTTACCTGAAGTTACCATTTGCCCGCTACCGATGATCATGTGAATCTGGCAGGATCTCGATTTTTGATTCGGCACAGCCCATGAATAGCTGCCGGTGTTCGGAACGTTTTCTATGACTTCCAGAAGCTGGTCGTCACAGAATACTTGCAGCGTGACCAGCGAATCGGATACATCCCGAGGAAAAAGCCAGTTGATTTCCCGGTTTGATCCGGTAAACCATTGTTCTCCACTGAGTGGACGGGTGATCGCAGGTATAAAAAGCTCTTCAACCTGATTCCGGAGTGGATTCGTTTGTTCAGATGATACGCATGAGCAGGAGGCCAGGGTTAATAATACAAAAAGCCAGCGTTTGCGTAACGAAGAGGCAGATGCAAAGAACTGGGGCACAATTATCAAGGCGGATCTGAGACCTGAATCGTCCAGAGTTCTCTGGGTCTATATTTATTGTGACCGCTGGTTTCTAGTTCTCTGCGCGAAAAAACTATTTCTGTTTCGGACGCCCAATCCGGAGAATCATCCAGGTTCTCGCCGAAAGTCAAAGGGCTTACGGAGATGCCGCTTATGGAAGAAACCCAAATATCCCCTTGCGCACTGAATGCAACCCATTTCCCGGAGGGGGATATTTTTGGCTGCGAGGGTTTTAATCTGGCCGGAATTGGAAAGCTGTTGTTGACGGCGGAAGCAAAGTTCTGCCCTGGGAATTCAACTTTCCACAAACGGTAATTATTCTCTCCTGTCCCTGAATGATACAGAAACAGGTTGTTTCCATCAATAAAACTCCAGGTCATTGTTCTAATCAGGTTTTCGTTGTTGAAACTCAGGTCCGAAATGGCGATGGGAAGTGTCTCAAATTGGGGGGAACCGAGTAACGGTAGCGCGTTGATCGGTGTGTTCAATCTGCCGGCAAGCACCTGTTTAAGCAACGAATTTGCCGGATCGGCACGCACATAAGCTATCGCCAATTGGCTTTGCTCTGCTGTATTCTGCCAAGCAGCCGCTTCGCCGCCCGTGAAGGTGATCTGACGTTTCGAACCAGCGCCTATTCCTTCTGTCGCCGTGACCCAGATGTTTTTCAGCACATTGCTGTCGATCGCTGTATACGCAAATATCATCCCAAGTGGTTTAAACCAGGCAGGCTCTGTATCGGCTAATCCATTAAATGTCACGCGCGATATCGAACCATCGTCCCTGTCAAGAAGCCAGATATCATCATTCCCATGTAACCTGGAAACAAAAAGCACTTTTTCTCGAAGGGCTGATGGCGACCGTCCCTCATGAGCTCCGATATTCAATTTATTTAAAACCGGTAAAGGTTTAATACGGAAAAAGGAAGAACTCTTCCCAGCGCCTACCTTGCCCACAATACGAATACGACAGGAAGAAGAAGATAGGTGAGGAACAAGCCATGAAAATGACCCGATATTAGGAAATCCTTGCGCCAGAGTGGTCGTATCAGATTCACATATTAATTGGAGTGTGACCAGCGAGTCGAGGACCTGGGTGGCCGGCAACCATCGAATGGTTTGCTGGGTGCCTTGGAACCATTGTTCTCCCCCCAACGGCTCCAGAATTTTAGGTAAAAACCGCCCTACACTGCTATCGAGCGGGTTCGACCGTTCCGGATCAACACAGGACACAGTACAGAGGCCGATTAAAATCAGCACCAGGCGACTGGGCTTGTATGGCCATCTCATCTAATATTCACCTTCAAGTCAGAAACTGCAGGCGTACCAGGAATTAATAATATGGTATACACTTATTTAATGGTGGTCTCCCTTACCAGTTTAATCGATACTGCACCCGCCATAAACGGGTCTTCTGATCCCAATCCATAGCCAGGCGACCGGATCGGGAGGGCGCCGTAGTGAAGTCTATCAGATCTCTACGCGAGGACAGGAACATGGCATCAATGATATTTACTGCCCAGACCGTAGCCAACAAACCAATAAAAACATTGGTCTGTTGGCCTTTGGACTGGTATCTGCTATACAGGGCATTTAATTCAGCATCTACATCATCTTTATCATATCGCTGGTAATAAATAGACAGGGCATCGGCTTCGCCGAACCCGGGATCGTAGGCATCCCGGGCTTGCGTATATGATCGTACGCTCAGTAAAGTTCCAGCAAGCAATCCCCCTTGAATGGCCATGAATCCATATCCCCGGAGTCGGTCCCCGCGATGTATCTGCCCCCACCCTGGGAGGATCAGGGATCGTAAGATGGTATTCAATTGGGCCTTACGACGAGATTTCTGGATGGTATTATCACGTATGGTCATATAGGTTCTGCGTATCTTTGGCGCGATCACCGCATCATCTCCGAGTGTTAGCTTCGGGTTATATCGGAGCGCCGTTTGAAACTCCTGTTGGGCCAATTTTCGCTTTCGCTGGGCAACAAAATTGAAGGCCAGATATTTATGGATGTCCGATGCCAGACTAGCGGGGAGATATTTTTCTATCGGTACGATGGTAATCAGATGTTCTACTGATTTCGTATACTCTGCTTCTTCGTATTGAAAAATGGCATCCATCAACACGGTTTTTGCAACGGAATCAATGATGGTCGCATTGTTTGTCGCCCATGAATCACCATGGGTGACAAAGGTACTCGCGTCCAGTTCAAGGGCGGAAATCACAGCCGATTCCGTAGAGGTACGACGATAAAGCGACCATTCGCTCATAGCCAGATAGGTGTACGCCTTAGCGTGCACCGCTTCCTCCAGTTGTGGTGCATCAGCGGAAGTCAAAATAGATTGCAATAGCAAACTGGCTTCTGACGGCTCATTAGCCTCATACAGATTTACCGCCTCGGCAATTCGTGCGGCCAGATCCTGTCCGTAAATCATGTTCGGGAAAAAAATGAACGGGATCAAAATGATATAACAAGAACGCCGCCTCATCAGAGAGCGTCTATCTGAGCGCTCTTGATGTTCTGTTGCTCTTTCCATCTCTTTAGTCTTCACTCTTTCTCTCCAGAACAACCCTTTCCTTCTGCATTCTATCCGGCTCAATATCAATCGTTTTTTCATAGGCTTCAAAATATGGATTCACTAATTTCAATATATGTGAACCGGGCCGAATACGCAGGGGGTCGGCCTGGGGTGTCTGGCCGAGTCGTTCACCATCTATATAAATATCCGCCCACGCGCCGGGTGTGGCAATACGCAGATATCCATAACCCCGGATTGTAATATCAGTCTGTTGATCACGATCTGCATCTGTTGCACAGCGAAAGCCAAGCAATAGACTGGTGTCTGAGGGATAAAATTTACCCCGGTTAAAGGTCCTTATATTACCGTCATAGTTTATCCAGGACCCACCACGGATGACCCGATATTGCTGACCGTAGGTTGGATTCTCCGCCGTGTTGCCGGGATATCTGTCGAACCAGTCGACGGACCATTCCCATACATTACCAGCCATGTCAAAGACACCATATGGACTGACGCCTTTGGAAAATGAGCCCACTGGAGCGGTCGTTGTATAAGCATCACCGTCGCCTTTTGTATTGACCCAATCCGGGACAAAATCATCGCCCCAGGGATAAATCCGTCCATCGTCGCCCCGTGCTGCCTTTTCCCATTCAACTTCGGTAGGCAGTCGTTTGCCTGCCCATTGCGTAAAAGTCTGGGCATCATACCAGCTTATCCCGACGATAGGATAACGGGCTTCTCCGGATGGAAAGGTCCTGTCCGTCCAATGGGTTGGGTCAGGATGACCGGTAGCCTCGATAAAGGATTTATAGGCCTCATTGGTTACTTCATACCGGTCGATATAAAAGGCATTCACATAGATACTCTGCATCGGCCCTTCATCCGAACTGGTACTATCACTTCCCATAAGGAACATACCTGCCGGGATGAGGACCATATCTTTCGTCATATCAGGACCGGTACGTTTCTGGTTTATATTGTGTTTTAATCCGGAGATAAAAGACGTCACGGTCGTATCTTCAACCGCTTCTCTGGTGGAATCATCTGTTGCGAGGGCATACTCCGGCGTGTTTAACACCCGCAACAGATCCTCCCAGGATGGGTTGGCCCGGGTGGTCCCTTCAAGCGGATTCTCCGGCAATGATATTGATGGGGACGGCCTCTGTCGTATTTCATTTTCGCCGCTATCATCCTGTTCCCATGCCATGGCCTCTTCCGTTTCATCCGCATCACGGCCGATTCGCCGTACGACAGGTGATGACCGCGTTGCTACTTCTTCAGCCACAAGTAAATGGGTGCCTTTAGCAACAACCTGCTCCTTGAGTAAATCGGTAACTGTAATTTCGATTGTATATCTGCCAGGTTCAGAACCCGTGATATCAATACCGGTAAATCGGGCAACAAAGGTGGAATCGGAAGCATCTTCAATGCTGTAGAACAATTCATTATCCGTCTCGGAGCCGCCTATCAGCTTGCCGAACTGAGATAGTACACGCCAGATTACGTTGGTCTGCTTTTCCTGGAAGGATACTCGGATATCCGTTTGAAATCTGGAACGGCCGTCTTCCGCCAGGGTCAAATTATATAACTCATAATAGATATATACCAGTTGATTACTTGCAAAAATCCTGGTTGGATTTGGAACAATTTCATACCCATTCCGAATAAACGCACCGCGTTTACGGATGGTGGGTGTTATCGAAGTAGCCAGCTTTATATCACTCATTAAAAGTGTACGTGCAGTATAGGGCGGAATAGACAACGGTTGTCTGTAAATCCCTATTTTCCTGGTGACAGCGTCCCGTACAGACACGGCCAGTTCGGCTTCACCGGGTAATATAGACATGGGGATCTGAAAGGTAGAAATGGCTGTATTATTTTTAGCGGTTCGCAGGACGGTCGGCCTTGCAAACGGACCGAATTGCATCGCTGAACTGAATAATTCTTCCCATCCTTCATCCATCATCGTGGCTCGGGCGTTCAGAGACGTTATTTCCCCTTGCCCATCCGTTTGCGCGCCCAATTGATAGGCCGGCACGGCGAAGGAGATTTCGATATCACTCTTGCTGCCTTCGCCCTGATAAGTAACAATATCATAATAATATCCGAGCGGATCCCCACCGAAATCATGTTCATATATTTCCGGCGTATTTTTAATCATCTCTGCCGCGAGACGTGCGGGGTGAAATTGACTTTGACGGGCAACCTGCCGGACATTGCGACTCCTGGTCATAAGCGGATAATCAAAAATACCGTTGTTCAACTGATCGACAAAAAACAGTTCTATTCCAACGGCTACATACACCCAGCTTTCGACCCGATACGCCGAGAGACCAACAGTCGATGCTTCGACCGCCACTTGATATCGCTGCTGAAAATTCATTTCCCGGATGGCATCAATACGCGCATCTCCCGTAGGGACGTATGCATGCCGTTCGATTGCACTGGACTGGGCACTCTCTCGGATGGCATCGCTCATATCCTGTATTGTTGGTACACTGCCCGTCCGTCGTGACCCTTGATTTGCTTGCTGCAGTTGACCGACACTCAGGGTGAACTGCTGTCGATCATCCGGTTCGCCATACCGGATATACATATCACCGCGTCGGTCCCAGGGAAAGGTATTCTCACCGAAATTCGTTCTTGAAAAGAGGGCCCGTCTGTAATGTTCGGCCAGACGTTCATTGGCCGGCGTGGTTAAATCTAAATCCCGGCTTTTCCAGAATGTCCGGGTATATTCCTCCTGTTGAATAGGCGTCAGGGCTTCAAAACGCTTATTTTCTTCTTCCGTGAGTACGTAGGTGACATTCCGATATATCGTTTGTTCTTCAAACGGCAGTGTATGTATATAGGCCTCAAAGGTCTCCTCGGCTTTGTCGAACTGTCCGTTCTCCAGATGAAGCGTAGCTTCCAGCATCGCCAGTGTGGGACCTATTTTTTCTTCAATAGCGGGAAATGTTCGCATCAGACGGTTTAATGTGGTCACCCCTTCTCTGTATTTACCGGTTTTGATATATCCCCGTCCCATCCGATCCAGAGATTCCTCATGCTGAGGGTTGGATTCCAGTTGTTTGACATAGTAAGGCAGGGCTTTTTCAACATTATTCAGACCGAGTTCGTAGGTTAAACCGAGATCATGGTTCGCCTGGGGATGGTCGGGGGATAGTTCGAGCGTCCTCTTGAGGGCATCTATGCCTTTACCGACGTACATCGGTTTAAAAAAACCGAAGGGGGCGATTTCGCCGAAGCTGAGATTCTTGTATACGATAGCCAGTTGATAATACGCCTCTACAGAATTCGGGTCGCGTTTTATCGCCTCACGCAGCGCTTCAATGGCGTCCATCTTTCTGTTTTTCATGCGTAGATATACCAGACCAAGGCCAATGTAAGGTTCGGTTAATTTCCGATTTTGACCGCGCGCTTTTCGAAAGGCTTTTTCAGCTTTCCGTAAATCGTCTCTCTGTAAGGCAATCATACCCTTCCAATAATGGGCTAAGGGCGTTTTTTTCTGCACGTGTAATGCCGCATCCAACTCCCGGTCTGCTGCGTCCAGGTCCCCCTGATCATAGAACGCTTTCGCTGAATGCATATGACCCTGATTATCCTCCGGTTCCTGCCCCAGCATCGGATCAACAAAGGTAAGACACAACATCGGTATTATGAACGTCAACCGGTATAAGGTTCGCATAATAAATCATCTCCCGGCTCGGGCATTTTTAGCGATATACAAGAGAACACAGATAGGAATTCATTCTATGCATGAATGAAAAGCATATCGACCTATGGGTCAAGAGAAATACGCCTTCTTACCTCCAACATTTCGCTTGACGCCCATGGGGTTTACGGTTAATTGAAAGACAAATCGACGAGAAGATAATGCGGCATGGAGCCGATTCATCACATCACCATATTACATACATGACAGGAGTCACTTTTTAACTATGTCGTCAGTAAAAACAGGTATTGTGGGCTGTGGTACGATCAGCAGTCGTTATTTTGAGGCGGGACAGAAGTTCCCCATATTTGATATCGTGGCCTGTGCTGATTTATATATTGATCGGGCAGAAGAAAAAGCCAGAGAGTTCGGTGTGCCTCATTTCTGTTCTGTTGAAGATTTGCTGGCTTCTCCGGAGATAGATATCGTCATCAATCTCACGATTCCAGCAGCCCATGCCGAGGTTGGCCTTGCCGCCCTGGAATCCGGTAAATCGGTTTACAATGAAAAACCGCTCGCCGTGACCCGAGAAGATGGCCGCAGAATGGTGGCGCTGGCAAAAGAAAAAGGGGTTTTGATCGGCGGCGCGCCGGATACGTTTATGGGCGGAGGAATCCAGACCTGCCGTAAACTTATTGATGAAGGCTGGATCGGTGAGCCGATTGCAGCCAACGCTTTCCTCCTCGGGCACGGTCATGAAGGCTGGCACCCGGATCCGGATTTTTACTATCAACCGGGTGGGGGACCGATGTTTGATATGGGGCCATATTATCTGACCGCCCTTACCACCCTGATGGGACCGGTCAGACGAGTTACCGGCTCGACGCGCATTACCTTTCCGGAGCGTACGATTACCAGCCAACCGAAGGCGGGTGAAATCATACAGGTGAACGTGCCGACGCATGTGACTGGCATACTGGATTTTTCTAGTGGCGCTATCGCCACCATCATTACCACGTTTGATGTCTGGGCGCATGAATTACCGCGTATTGAAATTTACGGCACGCAGGGTTCCATGAGTGTCCCTGATCCCAACAGCTTCGGCGGTCCGGTACGTATCCGGCGCGCAGGGGCGGAAGGATGGAGCGATATTCCCTTGACTCATGGTTATTCGGATCAGAGCCGAGGGGTCGGCGTCGCTGATATGGCATACGCCCTCCGCTCCGGACGCCCCCATCGGGCTAATGGAGATCTTACGTTTCATGTCCTCGACATCATGCACGCCATCCATGATGCTTCAAATGAAGGGCGTCATATAGACCTGGAAAGCACCTGTCAAAAACCCGCGCCATTACCTCTGAATCTGCCACCGTATACGCTGGACGAATAGGATACTTATTGCAGGATGAGATACCCTGATTATGTAAAATGTCTGCCGATGTTCCTGGGAATATGTGTGGCCATGTGCGGGTGCGTGAAAACAGATAACAGCAATCCGATTCACAATAATACTTTCATCATCTTTCCAGGTGAGGGAAAGGCCTCTGTGCTCCAACCCAATGGGGAGGAACAGTGGTTTATAGGCTCTGAGCAGGAGATCATCTGGAATCCGGGAGTGGTGCCTGAAGATACGACGATTACGCTGTTGCTTTCACTGGATGGAGGTGGTAATTATCCCCATATCATTGTGAGTAATACCGCCAATGACGGATCATTTATCTGGATCGTACCGGATTTACCTTCTAAGAACAGTATCCTTCAAATTGCAGGTCCTGTTTCACGTGATGTCAGCGATAAGAAATTCCTAATACTTCGTAAGCCCAACCCCAAACAGGTCACCACAGGCGGCGGCGAATGGCCTTCGTGGCGTAGCGATCGTCTGGCTTTTATGTCGGAAAGAAATGGGAATTGGGATATCTTCGTTACTACCGTCAATGGAACCTCGCCCCTTATCCAGGTTACGACCAGCACTGCTGACGACAGATATCCCAATTACGATAATAAAGGGTTTCACCTCACCTTTACTTCAAATCGGACCGGACAGCAGGAAATATGGGCGACCACACAATTCTTTAATCGTAATACGGATAAAATTCAACTGACCAATATAGGGGGAACCCACCCGAGCTGGCGTCCTCTGCCCACATCGGCCGAGCTTGTTTTTTTATCTTTCACCTCGCCTGGATTGTTCAATATTTCGGTCCTGAAATTTCAACTGCCTCTTACCTTGTCTACATCGATTCCCAGTCCGGGTTTGCTGGCAGATAACACGAATAAGGAACGACCGAACTGGGTTATCGAATCGTCCGGTGTGAACCGGATATATTATAAGGATTTCGGAGCACGAACCGGCCCTAATGTGGTCAAAACCCTTATCGCGAATAGCGGCTTCAATTTACCTGAATCGATCGTTGTGCTTTTCTCAAATTCACTGGTCCGCAATCCTTCAATTTCGCCAAGTGGCGGAAAAATGGCGGTGACCATCGGTCATGATATCTGGGTGATGGATCTGAAGGACGGGCAAATCACAGGTAAACCGCTACAGGTGACTTTTGATCCCGCGACAGACGATGTCGCTGACCTGCACTCGGATATTACGATGGCGTTTCAGTCCAATAGGACCGGGCGAACTGAAATCTGGTGGTTGACTCTGCCGTAGAGATGGGCTGATTGGGTGATTGTCTGATTGGGTGGTTTGTCTTTTGCCTTTTCAATCACTCAATCACCCAATCAGACAATCACCATTTTTTCTAATCGGAGGCTTAAATATTTATGTCACGAAATCCAGCTCAGTCCTTTCATGATTTGCTGCCCAGGCTTGAGAGATTACTGGATCGGGTAGAACGGATCCTTGAACCGCATGATCAGGGTAAGACAGATGGTCCTGTCTTCGATGACACGATTGCATTCCGGTGGCATAAGAAGAACGGTCATGGAAAACTGGTTTCCATACTGCATCCTGATTTAACGGACCTGGAAGATCTCATCGGTTTGGACCAGGAAATCGAAATCATATCCCGGAATACAGAACAGTTCGTTAAATCCGCACCGGCGAATAATGTGCTGATATGGGGTGAGCGAGGGACCGGCAAGTCCTCTGCGGTGAAGGGGTTTTTAACCCGTTTCGCCGGGGAGGGCTTGCGTATGATCGAGGTTAAAAAACTCGACCTGGAAGATCTGCCTGAGATTGTAGATTTGCTCTGGGATAGACCCGAACGCTTTATTCTGTTCTGTGATGATCTTTCGTTTGACGAAGATGAAACCATTTACCGTGAGCTCAAAGCCATTCTGGAAGGCGGGTTGACGGCACGACCGGACAATGTTCTGATCTATGCCACGTCGAATCGACGGCACCTCATGCCTGATCTGCACGCGGATAATACACCCCGGTTCAGCCCGGATGATGATGAAATACATCCTCAAGAGACGGTAGAAGAGAAAATTTCTTTGAGCGACCGATTCGGGTTGTCTATCGGTTTTTATAGAATTAATCAGGAGACTTATTTTTGTATTGTCGATTACCTGATCGCCAAACGTGGACTTGATATTGATCCTTCACTTGCCAGGCAGGAAGCACTGAAGTGGCTGCAACATGCCAGCGGACGAAGCGGGCGAGTCGCCCGTCAATTCGTGGATGACCTGGCCGGGCGGATGAGCCTGGAGACCTGACCCCTGCCCCCCAGGGAAAGGGATTAGGGGTCAGGGGTTAGGGGAATCATTTCAACAGCAGCATCTTTTTGGCCTGCACAAAATCACCGGCGGCGATGCGGTATACATAGATGCCGCTGGCCGTTGACCGTCCGGTCGCATTGCGCCCGTTCCATTGGATCTGGTGATAGCCCGCCTGATACGCCACATGATCCAACAGCCGGACGACTTCCTGGCCTAACAGGTTGTATACAATCAAGGTCACCTGTGTCGGCCCGGGCAGTTCGAACCGAATGGTGGTCGCCGGATTGAACGGATTCGGGGCATTTTGTTTTAATGCAAAGGTGGCCGGCGCATTCACCCTCAGGAGAACCGGGTCATATCTTTCTGTACCGCCGGTCAGATTCACCGCTTCTATCATGTAGTAATATTGCTGGTTGACCTGTACATCTCCATCCACAAACCGATACGTCGCGTCCACACTTGTCAACAGGTCTTCTGTAAGCTGTTCGAACTCACCATCGGCAGTCCGGCCGCGGTAGACATGGAACCCGGCATGCGCTGGATCTGTCCTGGTGATGGTCCATTCGACCACCACCAGACCGCGATCAGAAATGGCCGTAAGCGTTGCCAGTTCGACCGCCAAGGGTTTGGCAGCGGCGGCAACAAATGATGTCGTATCCGACCAGGTGCCGTTAAACTCACCGTCGTTCGCACGAGAACGCCAGAAGTACGTGGTGCCATCTACAAGAACGGTATTACCGGTTCCACCATCGACAACCTGCCAGTTGGTCGGGTTCGTGCTGGCGCCTTCAGACGTGCCGGTGATCGATGCCACAATATTGGCAAACACATTGTCTGTAGCGACCTCGAAGGCATACGTCAACGTGGCCCGGCTGGCCTCACCAGCCACCGCGGTCGCATTGCCCACCAACAGAATCGGCCTGAGAGATACCGTATCGGGCAAAGTGCCTGCGGTTGGCATGGTCGGGACCTGAGTCGTTGCCGGTATGACCGACGTGCTGGGATTACTATCGGCGCTGTTGTTATTGGCATTATCGACAGCCACGATCTTGTATACCACGGCTGTCCCGTTGGCAGCGGTCTGATCCAGATAGGTGCTGTCCGCTACATTGGAGGCAATCACCGAATCGTCACGTTTAATATCGTACCCTTTTATACCGGAGTCATCTGTTGAGACGGACCACCGCAATCGGACAGCGCCATCGCCACTGATCGCCGTTACTGAAGCCGGTGCAGCGGGCGCCGTGGCATCCAAGGTGGCAGGTGTGGTAACCTGCGATGAACTGGTCGCCTCGGGTGGCGTCAGGCTGGGATCATGGACGTTGGCCGAACTGACCTGGTAGTGATACTGCGTATCCAGCGCCAGACCGCTGATGACGACTTCATGATTTAAGGACCCGGTCTGTGATCCCACAGAGATCGCCGTCGACAAATTCGACAGGGTGTCATAATCCACCCCACTGGTCGCCAGCACATCGGTCGTCCAGATGATCGTCATGGTGACCGCAGGCCCCGCCTGCGCAATGACGGTCTCCGTAGGGCCGGCAGTGATGTTCGGTTGGGTCGTATTGGCCGTCAGCTCAGTCATAAACGTCTTGGTGGTCGTCAAGGTGGACTGGTTACCGCTCGGGTCTGTGGAAATCGTCCGATAGTAATACGGCAAACCGGCCGTCAAACCGGTCAGGGTCAGGCTGTGTTCCTTGGCAACGTCATTATCGATGGTCGTATTGCTCAGGTTTGCGGCATCTTCTCCGTACCGTACTTCCGTGTCAGAGCCTTCATCCGTATTCCATTGGATGATTGCCTGGACGTCCGATGGAAAGACGTTGATGGAATTTGCATCTATTGCCGGTGGGGTCGCATCGGCGCCGGCCGTGGTGGAAGAAACCGACGTACCGCTTTGTGTTGGGCCGTTGCCGACCGGATCAGTGGCATCGACCGTAAACGAATACGCCGTATTTGCAGTAAGGTTTGTTAATGTGACCTGATGAGAGGTGTTCTGCTCTGTTTCGATGGCCGACTGGTCCAGGTTAATCGGATTGGTGCCGAAGTTGACCTGGCCAATGGCCAGTTCATCGGTATCCCACTGGACAATAAGCGTGTTGTCGGTCTGTGAAATGGCTGTCGGACCATTCAGGATAACCGGCGGTTGGGTATCGGGCGCACTGTTGGTGGTAAAACTTCCCGAACCGCCAGGGACCACGATCGTTCCGGTGATGAGCAGTGTACCGTCCGGCTTATGAGCAATGGCCTTCCCTGCAGCAGCGCCCTCGGGGAAATCGAGAAATTGAAAATCCCGGGATTCAAGAAAGACCGCAAAGACATACCGGGTTCCCGGGACCAGACTACCCAGCGTTACAAAATGCACCCTTCGGGATCTATCAATTACAATTTCACGGGCATCATCCGCATTGAAAGCATTACCGCTGGGAACCCGGTCAAAGAGGACAACACCTGTTGATCGCATATTGGTCGCCCAGGTCAGGATCACCCTATTGTTCGATCCATATGCCAGATGCGGCCGCCTGCGGAATCTGAAATCCCGCCGGGTGCTTGTTCCTGTTTTGAACTCGCCCAGTCGGCTCGCTATTGTCTCATCATTGGCCGGATCCGTGATGTACATATAGTAATCATACTCTGTTTCCGCCGACAGATTGCTCAATTCAACCGTCAGATCCCTGGATTCGTCCGCTTTGTATACTACAACCGTATCCGTGGTGCCCTTTGCCCAATACTTAATGGCGACATTGACGTCCCGGTCCGCCTGACCAGAGACGGTCGCCGTCGTGTCCGACACATCGAAAGAGTCCAACGTAGGTTGACGCGTGAAGGCCGGCGGCGACGGATCGACATTGGAGGGTGTCGTGAACACAAGGGTGTCACTCTGGATGGTCTGGCCACCGGCAGATGCCGACACAACCGCATAATACTTTGTGTTAGCGGTCAGATTACCGAGCTTGATGTTATGGGTCCGCTTTGGCGTATTTTCATTAAATCGCCCTGTAAGCGGTTTAGTCGATCCGAACTTTATTTCAACCGTAGTTTGCCGATCTGTTACGAAAAAGGCTTTAGCTTCCGTTGGAGTTATTTTGGTAATACGTGGCCTGGTGTCGAAAACGGGCGGGTTGAAATCGCCCGTGCGTTTTGTTTTGAACGAATCGATCTCGGAGGATACGTTCCGACCGAACTGATCCTGTGAGAAGATCTGATAGAAATACGTGGTGGACTTCGTTAATCCTGTAAGACGGACAAAATGCAAAACCGCACCAAGTGCAGAATCGGCTTCCGTCTGTGCTAGATTATCGAGGACCGTTTTCGCCGTACCGTATTTGACCACACTGTTGGTCAGACGATTGGTCTCCCATAGAATGTCTGCAAACGTGGTGTCCCGAGCGACCCGCGGCCCTTTTGTAATGGTCGCGAGCCTCGGTAACGGAATATCGGATATTTTAAGCCCAACCACATCGGACAGATGGGACAGGCGAATAACCAGGTTATCGCCCGGCCCATCAATAAAAGACTGAATGCCTTCGCGATCGAGATCGCCTTTGTCGGTTAAATAGGTCAGGGCTACGTCCTGGGGCCTCACCCCGCTAAACCCTTCTGTGTTTTCAAATAAATTGGTAATGGCCGATTTCGGAATTTTAATGACCATCGGTGAGCCGGTATTAAAGACGAATCGGGTGCGAATGATCTTGCCGTCCGGCCCGTCCTTCTCAACGAACATCCTGAGGAAAAAGCAAATGGAGGTTGGCACGCCATTAATGTCAGTTGAATCAATTGATACGTTCCCACTTGAGTCCAACCGAAGATTTTGAATTTCAATATTCAGCGTCAGGTTATCGTCATCAATCGCCTCGCTCGGAAGTCGAAGTTGTGTGGAGGAAAAAGCGTTGACCAGTTCCTCGAGACCGGGAGCAGAACCAAAGTCTACTCCCGACACATCGGATCCCAGAGTATGGTCGGTATCCAGTTCCAGAGTAAACGGGTCTATCGGTATTTTCAAAGTTAAAAATGAGAACTTGGCGACCAGACTGACCTTAACCTCAATGCTGCGTTGCGCCGTATACACGTAGGCAGAGCCGCTGGATTCGCCGTCGTCGTCGTTACCCCTAGCCCCCACGATGGCATGGTTGCCGCTTATAGACACCGAAAAGCCGAATTGGTCTTCTGCCGCACCATCGGTGGCGGTGAGCTTGGCCGTCTGGCTCCAGGTCGTGTCAGATCGCTTGAATATGTAGGCACTGCCGCTGGAACTGGAGGAAGGAAGGGCTCCAATTACGGCATAGTTGCCGTCGATGGACACCGATCGGCCGAACCGGTTCTTTACCGCAGAATCGGAGGCATAGAGCTTGGCCTGCTGGCTCCAGGACGTG
>CAJXCW010000121.1 GCA_913051705.1 uncultured bacterium | reverse complement strand
CATCTTATCTCACATAACAGCTCGTTGATTTTAGCTAACCGACCACGCCCTCCACTGGAACTGAGGATACAGTTTCAAGGGAATCACGATACCGACAGGCAGAACGGGATCACAGCTATCTTGATCGGTATCGTCCCTCGATTAACCTATTCATTCAGAGGCAAGGGCAGAGCCCGATTCGAAATAGATTGGTCCCAGGTTAGTTCCTCGAGCACGAACTTCTATTTACCCTTTGAAATGGTCAACGGCAAACCGGCCGGTCATAGCGCCCGATGGACGGGCGGTATGGATTATCGATTAGGGCAAAATTTCAGTTTACTCATGCAGTATGACGGCAGAAAAGATCCTGTACGTCCGATGATCCATACCGCCCGTGCCGAGGTGCGTGCGGTCTTCTAACGGATAGATATTAATATTTATCGGGCGCCGCAGGCCTGTAAACATGCCTGTATATGACCGCGTGTTTCGGCGGCAATGGTACAGCATTGCTCCAGCGAATATTCCTTTGCGCCGATGACTTCTAAATTCAATGGTCCGGTATATCCATTTTCATGTAACACCCGAATATATCCGACCAGGTCGATATCTCCCCGTCCATTGGCTTGATTTTCCGGGGTGCCCGGACCATGCTGTCGGCCTTTACAATCCCGGATATGGACATGTTTAATCCGGTCGACAACAGCAGAAATGGCCTCTACGGGATTTTCATCTGCCCGATAAATATGAGACGGATCCATATCTAACCCGAAAGCAGGGGAACTAATGGCTTCCAGAGCTTTCAGCGTGGTAGGTGTATTATATATGCTCGCCCCCACGTGGGCTTTTACACACAGTGTCACGTCGTACTTTTCTGCAAGAATTGACAGATTACCAAGCGCGTCGATAGAGGCTTGCAGGCTATCCTCGTCATCCGATTTTCCACCGGGGCCACAATTTATTATGGGGATGCCTATTTCAGCCGCCGCCTGGAATGCGGTCTCCATCTTATCAGGATCTTGAGAAGGTTGTTCCATGGCCAGTAATTCAAGATCATATTCAGCCGAAAGCCGTTTGATTTCAGGGGCAATTTCCTGCCAACGGTCCAGAACCAGATGTTCGCTCATGCCGTCGATGGCCGATACTTCAATGCCGTCATATCCTGCCATTGCAATATATTTGAAGGCGGCTTCCATATTGTATCCGCCAAATAACACCGAGTTAGCTCCGAGTTTCATTGTTTCTCCGTTCTGAATAAGACAGCGGCAATATCATCTTATTGCCAGGTAAATAATCATATATACGGATTTATGATTGACTGTAAGTATTATGTTTTCAATCATAAATCAAAATTGTCCTTAATAGTTAATCGTCACGACAGAATCATTCTCCCAGGATTCAATCGCCGCTTCAATTATCAACTGGCCTTTGAGCGCATCCTCGGCTCGGGCGTCGATATCTTCAGGGGCTGCGGCTTCCAGATTCTGTTCAATCCAGCGTGTAATCCGACTACCGAATGTTTCCGGAAAGCCCAACATGCCGCCCAGATTCTGATAGGTCTCTACTTCCTGGGAGAACCTGGGATAGAACTCTAATCCCACACAGGCTTCACGGATTACAAATCGGCCTTCAGCCCCGACCACCTCACAGGTCTCAAGCCCATAACTCCCACCGGCATCGTAGCTACCAGTCAGGTGACCAACCACCCCATTTTCGAACTGCATATTTACCTGTACATTTGACCAGATCTGCCGCCCTTTGCCCTTTTTGAAGAAGGCCTGAACTTTTAAAACATCCCCACAGAAATATCGCATCACATCAATCGAGTGGGGATGTAATGCCCGCATGTGAAAGTGGGGAGAACTTTCATTCGGATTATTGATCCACATGGTCATGTTGATGATATTCAACTCACCAAGTCGTCCGGCTTCGACCCACTCTTTTGCCCGAATAGCCGCCGGTGTGAACCGGTGGTTTAAATTGATACCATATCGGATATTTTTCTCTTTAGCCAGAGCAACCATCTCTCTGGCATGGGTGATATTATTGGATATCGGCTTCTCTCCCAGAACGGGAATACCGGCGGATAACAACTCCAAGGTCGCCTGATAATGATCCCCGCCATTTTCCTCACCGGCTGTGCACATACTGGCGACATCGATCCGCAGCCCGCTCTGAACCATGTCGGCGATCGAATAAAAAGCCTGACACTCATAATCCTTTGCTGCCTTGTCCGCCTTGTCTTGCAAAGCATCACAAACAGCCACGATATTACAATCATCATGTCCGTGATAAATGCGTGCATGC
Source organism: uncultured bacterium (assembly GCA_913051705.1). Taxonomy (GTDB): domain Bacteria; phylum JAAXHH01; class JAAXHH01; order JAAXHH01; family JAAXHH01; genus CAJXCW01. Next base: position 13,485 of record CAJXCW010000121.1, on the reverse strand, counting down.
GTATTTCCAATCCCGCCTAACCCTACTACAGCCACGTTCAACCCCATTTCTCCTTTCTCCTTTCAATCTGTGATGATTAACTGATGTTACGCATCAAGCAGCGAAACATCAGCGCGGGTGGCCTGTGGCGGGTAAGCAGGTCGTCCGTTGGTCATGATACTCACGGTCCTATCACTTTGATTTCCGATCGGCTGCAAACCACCGGCTACCTTCCACCTGCTACTCGCACTGATGCGTTACATCATTGATTAATACCATATTCTTCCATCCTCCCACCCCCCACCTTTCCATCATCTACCTATTCCCTACTCTTAGCCTGTAAACCCGCCGCCTGGTCCGGATCACCGATATGCATCGTTTCATAAGCCTGTTCAGAGGTTTTAAACGAACCTACACCTTCGTGTCCATGCCAATCACCTTGAGATAGCATGGGGTTCCTCTTACCGGTTTCTGTTTCGCGTTTTTTGATCCAGGTTCGCATACGCTTCTTCAATAGCGTCACGATTTCTGGTTGTTCTTCCGCCAAATTATGATTTTCATCCGGATCTTCGAACAGATTATAGAGTTCGACCTTCGGCTTAAAATGGAAATCTGGTTCGAGGGCGACAATCAATTTCCATTGGGGGGTTCGCCAACCATGTTTACGCATCCAGGTGCATTCCGTGATGTAGAACTCACTTTCATAGGTAGGGATCTCTCCTCGAACCAGAGGCATCAAGCTCCTGCCGTCAAAATTTATATCCGTTTCAATGTCGGCCAACTCCATAATGGTCGGTACCAGATCCTTATGTTGATTGAATCCGCTGACCCTCTTATTTGACGGCACTTTACCCGGATATCGGATAATAAGCGGCACATGCAAGGTGACATCATAGATGCCATGATGATCAAACCAGCAATCATGGTCGTATAATGTTTCCCCGTGGTCTCCATTTAGGATCACCAGGGTCTCATCCATGATGCCGTGCGCTTCCAGGGCATTGAAGACAGATTGAATACAGGCATCCATATAGGCAACGGCGCCATCATATTGAGCAATTACATACTCTTTATCCGTAATCCCCGGCGGCATCCAGGAAGCGAAGAAATCACAAAAGGGCTTGAAAGCCATGACGGGCTCCATGGATTTGTGCTTTGGATCACATTCATTGCCGTGGTAGAACATCCGTTCGTACGGTTCCGGCGGAAGGTATGGGGCATGAGGGTCCATGTGGCGTAAAAAGAGGAAAAAAGGCTTTCTCTGTTTTGCCAGTCGATCCAATTCCGGTATGGCTACCTCGTTAAGTGCCTGCGCCTTTGGACTACGTCCAGCATTCCAGCTTCCCCAGGCGGAATAATCGAGGTACGTGTCAAAGCCTCTTGAGGAGGGATTGCCAGTGAAACCGACACATGTTGTATTGTACCCTGCGTCACCTAATATTTCCGGCAGGGTCTGAATATCCTCTCTCAACCCCCCCTTATGACGCAAAGCGACCACCTGCGTGCCGAAGGCGTCCAGACCCGTTAACATGGATGCATAGGCGCTGGTCGTGGGGATATGGGCGCTATAGGTTTTTTCGAACAGGGTTCCGCCCTCTGCAAATCGATCAATATGGGGGGTCGTATGCCTACCGTAACCATAGCAACTCATATGATCGGCAAGCAATGAATCTATCCCGAAGAATACGATATTGGGATGTTTTTTTCTCCGTCGTGCGGTTTTAGCCATGCGATGAACCCCTTCTTATTTAAAACTGGACGGGTGAATGATGCATATCTTCTTTGTATCGTACACTACAAAAGTTACAAAGGTGGTTATCCCCGCTAGCTTTAAGAGGGAATGGCAGTCGATTCGAGTTGTGTCTTGTACTATATAAAATACATTTACTTTTACTGCAGTAATTATTCAGTCGTTTTGCAGATAGGCAGACATTTTCTCCAGTGTCGTAATCCACGCCCTACGGCTTTGCATATGTTCTATCAGCCGATTTAAAAGGGGCATTCGTGATCGATGTCCTATAATTTGGGGATGCATCGTCAAGATAAAGGTCGTTCCTTCTTCACAGGCGCCATCGAACTCTGCACGCCAGATATCAAAAACCTCATCAGGACCGATATAGGGATGATATCCCCGTTCGTAATCAATTTGAAAATACATGTAATCATCCAGCTTCCAATCAACAGGTAATTCAATTAATCCAGTAGGACGGTCTCGATCAAGTATTTCATAGGGCCGGTCATCAGCCATCAGACTACTATCGTATATCAACCCAATTTCGTTGATAATAGAAAGCGTCACTTCGCTGAAATCCCACGAAGGGGTGCGAATGCCTACTGGAGGCTTCTGTAACTGTTCACACCAGAAATCATACGTTTTAAGAGTGAGCTCTCGCTCATCATCTGCCGGGATGTCTACAATGGATTCGTGTATCCAACCATGCATACCGATTTCGTGAACGCCCGCAGCCTGTATGGCAGGAACCAGGTCCTCATGTAAGACGGCAGAAACCGCAGGAATAAAAAAGGTGGCTGGGATCTGATAATGGTGAAGCGTCTTTAAGATACGTGGCATCGCCACTCTGGCACCGAATTCACCTCTTGAAAACGCAGAAGGAGAATGGCATTTATTCCAAAGGGCAATCGTTTCGGTGTCCACATCAAAAGAAAGGGTCACGGCAACCGGCGCCCCATCAGGCCACTTATCAGGCGTCAAATCCTTTCCAGCCCGGACCTTGCCTACCAGGTTTTTAATTTCATCAGTGGAGGCGGTGGTGATATGGTTCATCGTAATATCAATTTTTGAATTATGAATTATGATTTCAAATTACATGACAAAACTTGATACTGGCTTGTTCAATCCATAAAAGAACACGTCATTCCCGCATGCTTTAAGCGGGAGTTCATACTGCCCTCGAAGTCACCCACAAGGGGAACTTCCATCCACTTCAGGATGGTTCAGGCGTACTGTGCCGTGGTACAGGCCTTATTGGCCACCGTTGTGGCTCCCCGCTTAAAGCCTGCGGGGATGACAATCTATTTGTATTTTGTCCTGTTCTATTATTTAAATCACCCATCCTCTTCAGGAATAAAAAACTCATATCGTTCGGGATCTCCATATCCGTCCACCCAGGTTTGTTGCAGGCCTTTATTGTTTATGGCCCCTTTGACGATTAATTTGTTGAACTGGCTGACATTTTCCGATTGCAGGTATTCCTCCACCGGCATCCAGAAACATTCTTCTATTTCAGCGGTTTGCATCTTGATGATCTGATGCATGGGTTTAAGTCTACACACGAAATAGATATCTGATTTATCATATCGGTAGCCATGCCAATGACGAAAACAGATGAGCCCGTCAAAATGCGTGGGCACGCCGGTCTCCTCAAATACTTCTCGTATGACCCCATCTGCCAGATGCTCTGATGGATGCAGGGCCCCGCCGGGCAATTTATAATAAGGCGGCCGACCACCACCACGAAATCGCTCACAGACGACCAGCAGTTCCTCTTTATCATTCATGACCACGCCGCCAGCGCCAATATAATGTGTTGCATATAGCGGAACAAAAGCATCTTTTACCAGTTGTTTGGTCAGCATGAGATGTTCTGTTGTACTGTGGTGAAAGACAAAACCTTCACTCACAGCGATCGGAATACAAGATGCATGCGAGAGCGGAATCTCAATCCATACGACTTGAATGTCCTGATCCAGCCATCTTTCAAGTGAGCATTTTAATTGTGATTCAAATAGGACCGAGGATTCCGGTAGGGAATCCGCTTTTAATTCAATTCCCCCGAATCGATTTTCCAATCCATCGAGGAGTTCCATGTAAGACTCCATAGTTTATGGTTTTACAGTGCAGAAGAGTTAATCAGATGAAGATGACATTATAATCACCCGTACACTTTCCACCTGTGTTTGCCTCCGAATGTATTCTGAAGGATGAAATCCGCTGGACATGGTCATTTCAGCGTTTCGATATTTCATATCGCTTTCATATGTGTCGGATGCAGAAGCATGGACTGATGTGATTCCGGTTTGACGTATGATGTCGGCGACATTAGCCTTTGATATACCGCTTCCGGCCATGATTTCAATCCGATTTCGGGTTTGTTCAACCAGCGCCTTCAGGGTTTCTCGTCCTTCCCATGCGGTTGGCTTCTGTCCGGAGGTCAAAACCATATCCAATCCAAGGTCGACCAAGCAATCGAGAGACTCATATGGATTCGAAGTCATATCAAACGCTCTATGAAAGGTGGTCACCAGGGGCGTTGCCCTGTCCGTGAGTTCCCGTGTTCGCTTGCTATCCACGCTTCCATTGGAATTAAGTATTCCAAAAACCACCCCTTCACACCCAAGTTCTTTAACCGACTCAATATCACGCTTCATGACTTCATATTCGTCCGAAGCATATAAAAAATCTCCGCCACGTGGACGAATCATTACGTGTACGGGAATATCGAGCATTTTTCGTACTTGTAGAATCATCCCTGCACTCGGGGTGACACCGCCTTCATTCAAATTGCCGCACAACTCCACCCGATGTGCGCCGCCCTCCTGAGCAGCAAGGCCAGAGGCCACACTATCGATACACACTTCTAATGTGATTGATTTTCGTCTGGTATTATCAGGCATCACACCGTTTTATTGATTTGGGGCATAAGCTGTTCAAGCCTGCGATGAGGTTCTTTCAGGCTATGGATAGCTTCCACCCAGAAATCAGGTTGTGTCAAATCCACCCCGAGGCACTGAGCAACCACATTTTCTACCGTATCATTGCCGGAACGTTGTAAAAAAGATTCATATTTTGGTAAAAAAGTCGGTCCCTGTTTCAAAAATTGAGAAAACAACCCCCGACTCAAGAGAAACCCAAAGGTATAGGGAAAATTATAAAACGTAACACCTGTGATATAAAAATGAAGCTTTGACGCCCAGAAATAAGGATCTTCTCCCCCATCTTCCAACACATCACCGACCACGCGGCGTTGTGTTTCCACCATAAGTTCCTTTAATCGGCTTACGACAATCTCACCCTCTGCTCGTTCTTCATAGAAGGCCTTTTCAAACTCAAATCGGACGGGGATGTCCAGCAGATAAACGGCTGCATGACTGATTTCGAGATTTAATATAAAGGCTTTAAGCTCATTACTGATGGCCGGTTCATCGAGCAGACCTCTCATCAGCAGCATCTCACCGAAGGTCGAAGCAGATTCCGCCAGGGTCATCGGATAAGACCTGGCCAGGGTGCGGGCAGAGCCCATGGTATGCCCGTGAAAAGCATGCCCCAACTCATGGGCAAGCGTCAACACATCGCCCATCGTATCATTATAGGTCATATAGACGCGAGACTCCTTCGACAAAGGCGATCCCGTGCAGAAGGCCCCAGGACGTTTTCCTGCCCTTGGTGACCAGTCTATCCATGATTTATCATATACGGACTGGACATATGTTGCCAGGTCAGGATAGGATTGTCCAAATGCCTTTTTCACCAGGGATTTTCCTTCTTCCCATGATACATTGGCCTGATCCTTTGCAGGCATAGGGGCCGAAAAATCGAACCAGGCCAGACGGTCTTGATTCATATGTCCGGCTTTGGACTTAAGGATGTTTCTCGCCACATCGATCTCAGAGTATATGGCGTCGAACATCGCGTCAAGCGTCTCCCGCGTTATCCCCGCTTGAAAGAGGGCAATATCCAGAAAATGATCCACGCCGCGGTATTTATTGAGCGTTAATCGGGTTCCCCCTATGGCATTGAGGGCTGCCTCAGGCACTGATTCAACCTGTGCCCAGGCTGCATTACCCGCTTCAAAGGCGGCGATCCGAATGCGACGGTCGCTGTGTTCCATCAGCGAACGACGCCGAGACATGGAAAGACGCTCCGTTCTTCCATCCGGGTAGGTCATCTCGAATTCTAACTTACCAGAGATTGAATCATATAATCTACCCCATGCCTCAATACCGTTCACACCCAGATCAGCCGTCAACACCTCTTCACACGGGGACATGGTATACTGAGCTTGACGTTTTATACGGGAAAGATAATAACCTGTATCTTTAAGTAGTGGTCGATCGGTAAACGAGTTAAAGACCTCGTCTGAAACGGTTTTTAATGCTCTGTGTATATCAACATGTATTTTGGTCATTTCGGCAGACAGTACACTTACTGCACCTTCTTCCATTGAATAGGCTTCATTATGTGCATCTGCAGAGGTAAGGCAACCGATATACGAACTGATATGGCGTAATCTTGTAATCAGATCTTCAAAATCCAGAATAACAGATTCCCATGCCGATAGATTTTGATTATTCAGATCATCTAATGTGGAAGCAGTCTGTTGCACGCCGGCGATATCGTCTTTTAATCGGTCCTTGAATGAAGTCATGTCTTCCCCGTTGAAAGACGAAAAATAGGAAGACAGGTCCCAATCCATGGTCTGTACTGTCATACATAACCTCGAGTATCAGAATACCAATTGTTGAATTATGAGTTATGAATCATGATTGATAAAAATATATTTTTTATCCGGTTTTAAAATAATATACATGGTCTATTACATGATAGTTTGTATAATTTTATCCTGTCAGTTTCGCCGCAATACCTGGCCTGGACGATCGGCTGTCGGCTCCCCTTTATTTATTACCAAAGTTCCGTTTACAAAAACGAACGGCACCCCGTCCGGATACTGAATAGGCGACTCAAACGTGGATTTATCGGCCACAGTAGCGGCGTTGAAGACGACGACATCCGCAGGAAGCCCCTCACCCAATTTGCCCCTGTCCCTTAAACGATAGCGGTCGGCAGGATAACCACTCATTTTGTATATTGCTTCTTCGAGAGACACCGTTTTTTGTTCCCGAACAAATTTACGTAACATACGGGAAAAGCACCCGTGGCCCCGTGGGTGCGGATGCGGACAATCATATACGCCGTCGCTGGCTACCATCATCTTCGGATGGTTTGAGGTCCTGCTCAACGTTTTTTCATTTTCTTCTTCCGGGGTCTGCCAGAAGACAATGAAGGCTTGTATGCCCTCCTCTTCGATGACCAGATCGTAGGCGAACTCTTCTTTGGGTTTATTTTCACTGCGGGCTGCTTCACCGAGCGTCATTCCTGTATACCTGCCCGTCTTTGTATAGCCTACCAGATTACGATCAGAGAGGGTTTTTTTCTCCCTCAGATAGTCCAGCGTCTTTTCTCGCGTATCCCTTTGTTTCATTCTTTCCAGCACCTCATCAGGACTGCCGCTCTGTACCCACATAGGGAGTTGCATGGTAATATGGGTCATGCCCGCAGGATATAAATAGGATTCGAAAGAAATATCTATATCATCCGCATCCACCTGATCAAGAATCGGTCCGGTGATGTCATCAACCCGCTCATGAGATGCATGGACAGGAATCCCCGATGCTCTATTCAGATCGATAAGTTCCTGCCAGGCTTTTGGACGACCAAGAATCTGGTATCTGAGATGAGCGGCATAGATCCCATCATATTCTTTTGCTACCTTGCACAGCGCGACCAGTTCTTCAAACGATGCGTTGGCGCTGGGCTGGTAGTCCAGCCCCAAACACAAACACCCGGCGCCGGCTTCCATCCAAGCTCTTGTTTCATCCTCCATGATCTTTATTTCATCAGAAGTAGCCGCTCTTGCCGCCCATCCCATGGCTTTAACGCGCACTGCGCAATGGGGGACTTGAGGATAAACATTTGCAGGGGAACGACCGGGGAAGAGATTCAGGTAGGAATCAATCGTCGGCCAATCAACGGGATTTTGCGGTTCACCATAAGCGAACTGCGTATACTGCCACAGGGGCATCGCCTCCTCGGCGGTAATACCCGCCCAACCGAATCCATCAGGTGCAAGGAGCTGTGTGGTTACCCCTTGCCGGATACCGGCCATTTGATCCCGACCGCCCAACAAAGTGTTTTCCGAATGGACATGGACATCTATAAATCCGGGACAGACGATCTGTCCTGTTGCATCAATAACTGAGGCTGCCTGTGCTGGCGATAAGTCGCCCAGGGCAGCCACTCTGCCATCTTTTATTCCGACATCAGCCCGGTACCGGTCCGTTTTACCGGTCCCGTCGACCACCTCACCACCCTGAATAATAAAATCAAAATCCATGTAACTCTCCTGAAAGGTGTAACCACCAATCGCTCGAAGGAGCGGGCTCCTGCCACGAAAAATGTCTTCATGAAAAAGGGTAGGCGCTCGCGTCTGCGAGGGAACGGTATACCTACGGCCCCATTACCCTTTAACCGGCCAGGTGAAGTCTGCTTTATTTTCCGGCATACCTTTAATATCCTGCCGGATTCGGAATAAGCCCCCGCCGCGATATCCTTTCTTATACGCCTCCCAATCATATCCCGCTGGATCAAGCGGTCCACCCGGATCTACGTTGAAATCAGCTGTAGTTACGTAAATATCCGTCAGGTCAGGCCCGCCAAACATCAAACTTGAGGTCTGTGACGCTGGTAAGGCGATACGCCGCTCTTCTTTACCGTCCGGATCAATTCGAATAACACAACCGCTGAACCACACTGCCGTCCAGATATATCCCTCTGAATCGACCGTCATCCCGTCCGGTACGCCATCTGTGTCATCGATCTTAATTAAATCTTTACGGTTCGATATAGCACCGGTATCCAGATTATAATCATACGTATAAATTGTACGCACGGCGGAGTCGGTATAGTACATGGTCTTCTTATCAGGGGAATATCCCATCCCGTTACTGCAACCGACCCCCTCTTCGACAATTTCAATATGCCCATCGGGGTCAAATCGATACAACTTCCCCAGCCCATCGTCTATCATCGTGCCGCCGAATATCCGACCAGCTGGATCAGCGGTTATATCATTAAACCGTAACTGATGGCCCTCAAAGGACTCATCCACGATGCGAACCCAGTCGTCATCCGAATGCCATAATACGATTCCATCCCAGATACAGGCGGCGATACCCCCCGGTTTATTCAACGCAAAACCGCCGACGAAAAATCCGTCATGGATTTGCTCATACTTATCCACAGCAGGGTCATATTGGAACAATCTACCGGTTCGAATATCGGTCCAGAGCAGTCGTTGATTTTCTATATCCCAGATAGGGCCTTCACCAACGATCGCGTTGACTTCCGCAATCTTTTCTATCGTCGCCATCATATAATTCTCCCGAGGTCAAGATGGGGTGAATATTAAAGGTTCTATAGCATATATGGTAGGGAATGTATAGTCAAGCGTGATGCGAGGTAAATTTCAGAGCTGTGAGTGAAATTTCCTTCTTCACTTCGATGAGCATCCTGAATCCAGCAGAGGAACAAAACGTACGGCAGTCTGTTGATCGCGTTTTACACCATCTTCTGTTTTTTGCACAACATATAAATACTGATCATAGACTCCTACCGGGATAACCATACGTCCGCCGCTTCGCAACTGCTTCACGAGTTGTGGCGGAATGGTTTCAGGGGCAGCGGTAACGATGACGGCATCAAAAGATGCCGTGGCCGACCACCCCAACCGACCATCGCCGACTTCAAACTGTATATTGTCATACCCCAATGAACGAAGGATAACCTGGGCTCTATCGCTCAATTGGGCATTGATCTCAATGGTGCAGACCGATCTGGCCATCCGGGAAATGATCGCCGTCTGATATCCGGATCCGGTCCCTACTTCGAGGACATCATCGTCTTCCCTGAGGTTTAACAACGAGGTCATTAAACCCACCATATAGGGCTGCGATATGGTTTGATCGTAACCAAGCGGCAGGGCGGCGTCTTCATAGGCGCGAGATCGGTATCCATCGGCGACAAACAGTTGTCGCGGAACTTGTGAAAAGGCGTTCAGGAGGCCAGAACCATTTATACCCCGGCCCTTAATCTGTTCCTCAATCATCCGTTCCTGAGGGGTCATGATAGACTCTATTTTCTTACATACCGTTGCAATGCCATTTCTTTCTTATATCTACTCCTGCTATTTATGCCAGACCAGGGTATTCCAATCATCATTATCGAGCGTTTCGCCGATCGTCAAGGATTCAAAATAATCATCCGGTAAAATATTCTTTTTACCATTAAATATTGATCCATCCGGCATGAAGGCACAGGTCATCGCCCGCCGATGCGAAATGGTCATATTCGGCCCTGCCGCGTGAGCGACGAGGCCATTGTGCCAGACGATTGACCCGGCAGGACAGGGGCCCGGTACGGGTTCGATCATTTTCCATTCAGGATAAACCTTGAAAATGTCTGCCAGATTTTCCCCGATGCCGACATTTTTATAAGATGCAAGTTTATGAGTGCCCGGTAGATACCAGAGACACCCATTTTCAAGCGTTGCATCATCCAGAGCGATCCACATGGAAATAGCATCTCGAGAGTCGAACGACCAGTATGGATCATCCAGATGCCAGGCGGTGTGGTTGCCATGTGGCGGTTTTATCAAGGCCTGGTCATGCCATATTCTTATCCCGTCAATACCTGCTAGTGTCGCGCCCATTTCACCTAATCTGTGATCAAAAATAAGGTCGTGCATCCCATCATGCGTATCCGCCAATCGTAAACATTGGGTAAAAACCTGGGCATAAAAGTCATTCGGATCCGATTGATTGGTGTGCACCTGAACGGAGGCGCCCAATCGATCCGCCACCGCTTCATCGGTACATTGGCGCCACTGATCCAGCTCTCCCTCATTAAGAAAATGTTCAATAACCAGATAGCCGTTTTCCTGATAATATTTGATCTGATCTGCTGAAATTGTATTTCTCATAATATAAACACTCCATAGAACGAATTTCATACCATCGTTGCCGACTAATCCCCTGATCGTCCGCGGATCTCCCGATTGATTATTGTCCTCGGCCGTCCATTGGACTGCTACGGACTACGGGAACATGAATCAATGTCGGTTTTTCTCCGTTCATAGCGTCTGATATCGCCGGGGTCAATTCCTGTACATCTTGTATCCGAATACCGTGTGCTCCGAAGCCCTCAGCCACCTGATCGAACTGGATAGGACCCAATTCGCTGGTAATGCCCAGGCCAAATGATTTGGTATGGTCGGTCAAGGTAATGCCCCAGGCTTCGTCATCTGCCAGAACAACCGCAAACCCCAGATTCTGTCGCGCAGCTGATTCGAACTCAGCTATGGTAAATGTCAGGGCGCCATCACCGGTAATGAGAATGATGGGACGGTCCGGAAAAAGCAGTCGGGCCGACATGGCAGCAGGCAGGCCGTATCCGACCACCCCACTGGCGCCACAGGTTAACCAGTGTCCAGGATATTTATCACAGAGCGCCTGATGACACCACTGCCCGATGTTACCACCATCGATCAGCAAGATGGTTTCATCCGTTAATACCGACTGTATTGAATTAATGATATCCAGTGCATGCATCCCACCGGGCGCCATATCGCGGGCTGTAAGACATTCTTGTCGAAACGTATCCTGTCGCATACGGGCATTTTCGAGCCAGTCAGATGTAGGCTTTCTACGCGAGGCAAGGCAGCTGTTTGCTATCGATTCAAGGGACAATCGGATATCTCCACAGATATACAGATCTCCCCGGCCGGTGCGATGAAGCTGTGTGGCATCCGGCTCGATCCGAATCACCCGTGCGTCACTGCGGATAGAAGGCGGGTGTAAATAGCCTACGCGGTAATCCGGCACAGCCCCCGCCATGATAATGACATCTGCCTCATTCAGGAAACTCACCTCGCCGGTGGCGGCGCCAATGACGCTCATAAAGACGCTCGCCGGCTCGGATACAGAGCCACGATCCCAAATAGGTGTTACAATCGGGATGGCCTGTTCACGTGCTAAATGCAGCAGCGCTGATTCCCCATGAGCATAAAACACCCCGCTCCCGGCGATTATAAGCGGGCACTGCGCCTCTTGCAGAAGTTTTACGGCTTCAGTAATTTGTAAGGGATCACCGGCAACGACCACCCGCTCTGGAGGTGTAGGGATCTGGTCTGCCTGCGCCGGGTCTATTTCTGCCAGCATCATATCCTGGGGAAATGTGATATGGACAGGCCCTGGCCGGCCGTTTATCGCAGCGGACCAGGCCTCAAAGAGGATCTCGGGAACGAGCTCTACCTGGTCGATTAATCGGGCATATTTGCAGATGGGCTCTGCCAGGGCTACTTGATCTACGTCTTGAAAATGCCCCAGGCCCATTGTAGCCGTATCCCCGCAACCCGTAACGAGCAACATGGGGGCCCCATCAAAATAGGCATTTAAAACGCCGGTCAATGCATTGACATGGGCAACCCCGCTACTCGAAGAGCACACCCCGGGACGTCCCGTCAACCTGCCATAAGCTTCAGCCATATAAGCGGCGGCCTGCTCATTTCGCACATCAACCAGCCGTAAACCGTTATTATGACAGGCTTCATCCAACGGATTCAACCCATTCCCGCATAAAGTTGAAATGAAAGGTACACCCCAATGTTGCAGGGTTTTTATAAACAACTCAATTCCAGTCATCGTTACCCCATTCCAGAGTGACTTATCCCAATTGGTGTACCGGGCAGCGTTCGCTTCGTAGCTTCAAACCTTGAGCGGACTATCTTTCTCCGGATCGATCTCCATCTTTCGTATCGCCCGTTGGGCAATCTGCGGTTTCAAATCGCCTTTTCGGACCAGCGCATTCAATGCGCCTAAGGTAATGAACCGGGCATCCATTTCGAAAAAATTACGCAACGCGGGCCGACTATCACTTCGACCGAAGCCGTCTGTCCCCAACGAAACCACAGGGCCGGGTACCCACCTTGCAACCGAATCCGCTAGGGTTTTAACATAATCTGTCGCCATGACATATACCCCATCAGTATCCTTCAGACACGAGGAAATATACGGTAATCGTGCTTTCTTTGTCGGATGGAGCAAATTTAAACGTTCCGTTTCCAGGGCATCCTGCCATAATTGTTTGTAACTGGTGACACTCCACACATCTGCTTCAACCCCGTAATCGGTAGACAGCATTTCCTGTGCTTTCAGGGTTTCGTTTATGATACAGGCGCTTCCGAAGAGATGGGCTGTAACAGGTCCCCCATTTAAAGAAGAACGTAATCGGTACATTCCCTTCAATATCCCTCCTTCGACACCTTCCGGCATAGCCGGCATGGCATAATTATCATTCTGTATCGTAATGTAGTAGAATATCTCTTCCTGATCGATATACATCCGCTTGATTCCATCCCGGATGATGACAGCCAGTTCATAGGCATAGGCCGGATCGTAGGTACGCAGATTTGGAATGGGGTAGGCCAACAGATGACTCTGGCCATCCTGATGTTGCAGTCCCTCGCCGTTCAGAGTCGTTCTACCGGAGGTGCCGCCCATAAGAAAGCCGCGTGTCCTCATTTCAGCCGCCGCCCAGATAAGATCCCCAACACGCTGGAATCCGAACATGGAATAAAAAATAAAAAACGGGATGGTATTTACACCGTGGGTTGAGTAGGCGGTCCCGGCAGCGATCATGGAGCTGAGTGAACC
>CAJXCW010000120.1 GCA_913051705.1 uncultured bacterium | reverse complement strand
ACGAAGATGCCCGGTGTATGTATGGAGTCCGGGTCGAGGTGTCCGGTAGGAACAAGTTCATCAACCTCCGCGATGGTGAGGGCACCACACATGGCCACCATGGGATTGAAATTCCTGGCAGTCTTTCTGTAGATGAGGTTCCCGGTTTCATCGCCCTGCGGACATCGTCGGATAACGGTGTTGTCACTTCGATTACCTCAACGTCGAACTGATATGGGAGGGTCCAACCTGCGACATCATAGGGTTGCAGGGGAGGTGCCTCCTCGGAGGAACGGAGGTCAGGGTAGCTCTGGACCTCCAGAACATTGCGGGCTAGCTCTGCGAACTCCTGGTTCATGGGAATCACCCAGGTCCCCGGCGGGTACGTGTTTCCCTCGATGTTTACCGATGATTGGAGTTGATGGACCCGGATGCCGTTGAACGCCAAGCGCCGGAGCAGCTCGACGGGGGCGACAGGGTCCCTCTGCTGTTGGGGTAAGAAATACGCGTACGGGGGGTCACTCGTGTACCTGCGGATGGTGTCCTGGCCAGCCTGATACCGGTTGTAAAGCACACGCTCCTTATATTTCGCGGCGAAGCCCAAGGTCGCATGCGAGGAGGTGAGTATGTACTCAACAGCATCCCGCAGACGCCACCAGCCACCCGGCCAGGGATTGGGGAAATTCGTCTGGGCCTTATAGTGCGGGATGGCATGCAGCGTACTGCCATCTTCACCGCCTAACTGATGCGGGTGGACATAGACAGGGGTAGCCAGTCTGGCCGTAGCCGACTCGGTCAGCATGCTGGCGATGTTATGGTAATTGCCGAGCCAGTGAAAGCCCATATGACTCCACGCCGGAAAGATCGCCCCGGTGATCACGCCCTGATGGCCTGCTTCCTCCAACTTATAGGCCATGTGGGCGCCATACCAGTTGAGTTCCCGCCAGATAAGCGGATCACCATGGGGATGCAGCGGTTCACAGTAGGGACTGATGGACAACCGGGGGCCGTAAACCCACATTTCATGATGATCTTGAAAGATCTGCGGATGCCAGTCCTGGAACATGATCTTCGCCATGTACTGCGACTCCACCAGGTTAAGCATGAACGCATCCCGGTTGTTGTCATGGCCGCAATATTTGTGATACAGCCACGGCATGGCCGCGCCTTCGTATTCGGTGCCCACGTACTCATTGTACCAGTCCGTGACCATCATCTGTCCGTCCGGATTGAAACATGGCACCATCAGAAAAATGGTGTTGTCCAGGATTCGCTCGGTCGTCTCATCCTCGCCGGTGACCAGATCATAGGCCAGTTCAGGCGCCATCTGGGTGGCACTGATCTCGCTGGCGTGCAGGCTCATGGACTGACAGACGACGACCTTCCCTTTTTTGATCAACTGGTCGAGTTCAGCATCCGATAGCCCGCGTGGATCGGCAATCTGTGCGTTGATCTCCCGTATTTCATCCAGATTAGCCTGGTTCTCCGCTGACGTGATGATGGCCAGCAAAAAGGGATTTTCCTCTGTAGACGGCCCTAAGTTAATCACACGAATTCGATCGCTTTTCTGATCAAGCAAATAGAAATAATCGACGATCTTATCCCAACGGGCGATGTTTCGTTCACTACCGGGCTGAAAACCGAAAAACGACGACGGATCGGATATGGCGGCGGCCATAACAGGCTCCTGTTATTGTGATAATACAAGGTTGAGTTCAGATAGTCCGGTACAATATATATCTCGTTGACGGGCGTGTCAAACAGTCGGAAGAGTATGGTAAACGTCGGGAGACCTGGTCAGCCTTGACATGTAAACTTTTAGAAGTTATGCATAAGTACATGCCTGGAAAAATGATAAGTGACGAGGGAAAGTGACAAGCCGGTATCTTTTCACTCTATACTCTGCACCCTATACTCTGTACTTACTTCATGCCCCAAAGGACTGCCCATGCCTACGCCTCTCCTGCTCGAATTCCCGCCTGACGAATATAAAGCGCGTGTAAAAAAACTGACTGACAACATGCACGAACATGGCCTGGATGCGATCATCCTTACCTCCAGAGATCATACACGCTACTTTTGCGGATTCCAGATTATCATCTGGATCAGTAACCTGTCCAAACCGGGGGCGCTTATCATCACCCGGGACGGCGAGACCGCGATCGTCGGCCCTTATGCCCGGCTCAGCACCGTGGAGGTAAGTACGTTGGTGGATGAATTGCGACCGTGGGACCCGGTAGGACGTGATAGTATGCCCGAATTCTACCCCAAGGCCAATCACGATGTGTTGACTGCGAAGCGTATTAACAAGGGCCGTGTTGGTATGGAAATAGGTCCAAAGATGCGGGTGCATTTGTCCTACGATGATTTTACGTATCTTATGGGGCGGATGACCACGTACGAAATTGTCGATCCCAGTCCAGCCATCTGGCCGCTGCGCATAGTCAAATCGCCTCATGAGATCGAACGCCTCAGACAGGCGTGCGCCATAAACAGTACGGCGTTTGAACGGGCGATACGCAGTATTCATCCGGGTATGACCGAGATGGCGTTGCCGGTGTCTTCGGCATCGAGCAGAATATCCTGGTCACCGACGACGGCTACGATCTGTTGTCGCCGGCTGACCACGATCTGTGGGTGCTGGAGGCGTAAGGCGTATCGTTACTTCTTGCGCTCAACCTTCTCAATTACAATCGGCGGCTTCAAGGTTTGGCCTTCATGGGCCGACATCTGGATCTTCTTGATGACGTCCATCCCCCGCGTGACCTGGCCGAAAGCGGCAAAACCCTGGCCGTCCGAGTTGCGTTTGCCGCCGAAATCCAGTTCCGGCTGATCGCCGATGCAGAAGAAAAAACCGGAAGTGGCAGTATCCGGACGACCGCGGGCCATGGAGATGGTTCCGTCTTTATGCTTCAAACCGGTGTCACGGGTACGTTCCAGTGGGATTGAGCCGTATCCGATATTAGAAGGGTCGCTATTGTCTCTGAACTTGGGGTTCACAGCGCCTTGAATGACTTCGATCTTGACGTCGTTATTCGGCTGATTCTGCATGGTCACCGTCCGGTGAAACCGCCCACCGTTATACTGACCTGCGTCCATATAACACAGAAAATTCGACACCGTGACCGGGGCGCGACCCGCATCCAATACCACCTCAATCTCTCCGAGTGTCGTGGTCATAACTACGGTATGCGTCCCTTCCTGGGCCTGGACGGAAGAGAATAAACCACAGAGAAGGCACAGGGGGATAATTCTGGTTAGCATAGGTTCCTCATTATTGACATACGATACGTGTGATTTTGATCGACGGCCTTAAGTTGATTTGGTGATTTGGTGATTGAAAAGACAAAAAACAGATAACCATTCGTTCAATCAGTCAATTGGGCAGGGTGGTAGCGGTAGGCGGTAAGCGGTAAGCAGTAAGCATTTCAATCAACAAATCAACAAATTCTATCTGACTGCCTACCGCCTACTGCCTACTGCAATTTCCAACACATCCCGCAGCATCGCCGCTGCCGTAGGCTTTGGGCCACGCTCGTTGACCGTCATCGCCAACGGGCCAACCAGGTCGGTATGAAAGACGATCCCCATGCTAAGAGGCGGCAAGGCGGCCAGAGGGTGGTCTTCCGGCAGGCGTTCCGGACGAACAGCCAGCGAATATCCGCCATCGTCGTTGCGTATGGCCGTGCCGAGCATGGTCAGGGGCAGATCTGACGGCTTCAGGTGCGTAATGCCGATACGTTCGATGTCATCCAGCGTGGCAGGGACATTGAGAATGCTGTTGGCCAGGATGACCAGTTTATTGGCGGCATCCCATCCTTCCACATCAAGGGTTGGGTCCCGTTCCGCGATTTCAAGCCGCTGCGCCTCGACCAACGCCTCTTCGTAGGTGACGCCGGTGTTCATACTGGATAGAATATAATGCGAGGTGCCGTTTAAAATGGCATCCACCCGCTCGATAGTACAACCCGCCAGGTCCCGGACGCCTATATTGTAGGTAGGCAGGCTGCCGCCCAGCGTCGCGCTGAATTTGATTGAGACCTGATGATCCTGGGCCAGCGATTGAAGCGCCTGATACGCCCGTACCAGCGGCCCCTTGTTGGCCAGAACCACATGTTTACCTAACGATAAAGCCGTCCTCACATGACTCATACCCGGCTCACCATCCTGCATGCTGACCGTGGTCGCTTCCAGGACGATATCCGCTTCCGACCGCGCCAGGGCGTCCAGACCCTGCAAGCCGGTTTGGCCTTTCCCCGGATAACCGGCCACGGAGCCGAAACCTTTGGCCTTGACCAGGCGGCCGGGATCTAATCCCTCCACATCTAAAGCGCCACCTGTACTATCAACAGCAGCAGTCACCATCAATCGAACACCATAGCGTTGATATAAACCTTCGCCTTTGTCCGCCAGAATTTCCGCAAAACTGCGGTTTACAGGACCGAATCCAAGCAGGGCGATACGAATGTTTTTTTCAGATTTCATAAAAATCCAGGAGTAAAATCGGTTGTTCTACGTATGAAAGGATAGGGACGTGTGAAAAGGCATATCGGCGCACGGCGCACCGTACGCCTACCACAAGCCATTTACATTGAACATCAGGTATTAAAATGAACCGTATCTGTCAAGCGTTTTATAGGTGTACAATTATACCAATAGACATGCAACACACCATGTTTTTCATTTCATAACGTATCTGCTGGAAGAGAACATAAATCCGCAATCCGCAATCCGAAATCCGCAACCGGTATTATAAGGTATTGATGCATGTGAATCTGACTGAAAGCCCTTGACAGTCGCGGGAAGAGTGCTGTACTTAAAGGCATATTTGGTATCATGCGGTGCATATCACGGCGGTAAAAATCACACGATACCTGTTCACCTATTCTATGCCTCCGGTCGCACGACACGCGCTCCTTCATGACATTTCGTTATGCACGAACTCAAACAGGGCTATCAGTATCGTTTCAAAGTAGCGGTTGCCTGCGCCACCATGATCATGATGATCATCGGTTCTACCGCGCGATGGTCACAATTCTTGTTGGCGGAACGGGTGATTGCCGTTCGGTTAACGCCTTATACCGACATGATGCAGATCGATCCCATGCCGCCGGAAACCGAAGAGGTGATCCTGGAGCCGATTGCCCCGCCGGAGGAACCGGTTGAGGAGAAGCCACCGGAACAGATGCAGGAGATCATCCCGGTACCGGACTGGGTAGAAATTGAAGAAGAGCTGACAGAGATGCCCATCACGCAAGTGGCACAGGTGGCCACTGCCGGCTCACCAGGTGGTACCGGTAGAGCCGCTACAGGCAATCCCGGCAAGACGGCGCCTGAGGTGGCGCCAGGTCCTGCCTATGATGAGCGGCCACGGGTGTTGAAAAAAGTGGATCCAGAATATCCGCGTCTGGCTAAAATGACGGGGGTGGAGGGTATCGTTGTCCTTCTTATACTCATTGATGAGTCGGGGAACGTAGAAGAAATAGAAGTTGTTAAATCATTAGGCAATGCCGGTTGCGACGAGGCAGCCGTCAAAGCCATCAAACAATGGCGCTTTGCCCCGGCGATGCGTCAGGGCCGACCAATCGCCGCCCGAGTAACCATGCCGGTGCTCTTTAATCTGAAAACGGCGCAGTAGGGGAAACGGCGAAGCTACGAAGCTGCGAAACGAAAAAATGAAGAACAGCAGATATAGAGATATATACCAATGGACTATTTATTTCGCGATTACAGGTCCTTCGGACCCTGCGAGCCCTCCGGTTTCGTAGCTTTGTCGTTTCGCGATTCGCAGCTTAGCTTTATTGACCATGATCCATCCTATCCGACATATCGCCCGTAAGATCGAGCAGGAGTTTGAAAAGCTCGATGCGTATGATCTGATCTCGCACCCGTTAAAAAAGTATTCCCGGCGGGCGCTCGGGATGGCGGTCTGCGGTGCACCCCTTATTTGTTTCCTTGTTATCGGAGGCCTCGTTATCTACCGGATGCTCGATACCGGATCAGTCAAAGAAATCGAGCTGACGCCCTATCCCGCCCATCTGATCGATATCATCGATCCGTCTACCTTGATTACTTCAGAAAAAGGCGGAGGTGGAGGCGGCGGCCAGAGGGCGGGCGGCGAAGCGCCGGAAGATCCGGGGGATGATATCATGAGCAAAGGCATCCCGGTGCCGGTGGTGGTCGGTATTCCCGAGCCCATTGATGACAGTCTGATTGCCGAAGAGCATGAGATTGCCAGCCAGGAAGAGATGAGAAAAGAAATTGCGCTCGCCCGGGATGAGGAGGTCGAACCGACCGACGAAGTAGGCATGCGAGGCACGGGCGGCAATGAAAACGGCGAGCAGGGAACCGGCGGTGGCGACGGGACCGGAGGTGGTGGCGGCGACGGACCACCCGGCACCTGGCGTTACGATACCCCGCCCATGCCCCGGCGGATTAATATGAGCATCTCCAAGAAGGAAGTGCCCAAAAAACTGCGTCATGTGAAGAACAGCATTGTCAAGTTCCGCCTGTTGATCAATGAACTGGGGGAAGTGATTGATGCGAGCATCGTAGAGTCGACCGGCTATAAAGAGATAGATGACCTTCTGCTTGGGAAAGCGTATACCTTCCTCTACCATCCCGCTACCTTGAAGGGGCATTCGGTGAAAGCCTGGATCGCTGTAGGGTATGGGTATCGGGGAGGAAAGTGATGTTTATTGTTGAATTATGATTGAAAATCAGGAAGACTTCGGTAACAATCTTAATCCGTACCCCGCATTCAAACTTATTCCAATATCCATATCACAACCTAAGCCAACCTCAGCAAATATAATATCGGCGCCTCTATTGCGAGTTGCCATAGTATTACTGGTAGAAATAATTGTAAGTTAATTCATAATTCAAAAATCATAATTTGTAAATGGAGATATTCATGTCCGCCCATGTAAAAATGCACAACGGGACACCGACGCTGTTTTTAGACGGACAACCTGCGTTCGCCGGCTATCTGTGGACCCATGTGCCCGAACTGGACGGTCATCCGGCTGCACCGACAATTCGTCGGTATGCCGAAGCGGGAGTACACCTGTATGCGTTCGATGTAGGGACGCAGAGTTCGCGGGAGTGGCGTGGTCCCGGGCCCGATTACGAGGGCCATTTTAATTTCTCCGAGACGGAAGCCCGGCTTCAACACCTGCTGGACATCGACCCGGAGGCCCGGTTTCATTTTCGCGTCCACCTGGATCACCGGGGAGAAACATGGTGGCATGACATGTATCCGGAAGAATGCGAATTGTGTTCAGATGGGCAACGCATCTATGCATCGTTTGCCTCGACCATCTGGCGATCACAGGCCAATGATTTTCTCCGGGCGTTTATCGGTCATATAGACAAAATCGGCCTGACAGATCGGGTCGTGGCTTATCAGACCGGTGCTGCGTGGTCTGGCGCAATTCGCCGGCGTGCACCTGTACAATGAGGCTGGTGACGTGCTGTATGCGACCTCGCAACTGCTGAGTGTACACACCGTGGCCGGTGGACATCGGACGTTTTATTTGCCGAAAGAGGCGGAGGTGGTTTACGATCTGTTTGAAAAACGGACGGTAGTGGAACATACCGACCAGTTTGAGGTCAATCTGCCGCCGAGATCAACCACGTTGTATTATACGGGGGGTTCAGAGCTGTTGACCCGTCTGCCCACCGCATAACCCATCCCGGTCGTCCCAAACCCATTCCCCGTATACCAGCAGCGATAGTCGTCACCGTGTTTCACGACGGAAACGTAGCACCGCTGCCGATCATCGAAACAACCGGCAGCGCCGACGCCCATCTCCCCATCTATCCCGCTCTCCTGCCAGTGCCAGTGCAGGCCATCCCGACTAATCAGGCGGCGCATCCGATACGCCGTGCCAAAGGTGTTGAGCCACATCCGGTAGAGATCTCCATCATGTAGAATACAGGGTTTTGAAGCAATATACTCGTAGGGTTCGGTGGCAAAACCGCGTGGGTGGATCAGCAGATGCGGCAGCGGCTTGGTCCATTGGAGACCGTCTTCAGACACCGCGTAGCCGATACCGATATACGGGATCGTATCGCCATGGCCGGTCTCCACGTTCTCCGGCTTTGCAAAGTAACGGCCTATCGAGGTGTAATACATCCTGAATAGCCCATCTTTCCGGATGATGTAGATGCTCCCGGTCCCTTCCCGGTCATAGTCCGTATCCAGCGCAAGGACGGGGTGATCGCTGATATAGGAGAAATGACTCCCGCCATCCTCACTGACGGCCACCCCCGTCGTATTCGCCAGCTTGCCGTCCGGTCGCGGCTGTCCCCATCCGGCAAAATACAACAGCCACTTTTGTTCATCGACACGGACGACGTGAGGAAAGGACGGTCCCTGGAAGTTGTAGGGCGCATCCGGCTGGCGCTCCAGGATCACGCCCTGCGGTGTCCAGGCATTGGGTTCTTCTACCGGGCTGGTCGCCAGCAGGATACGGTTGTAGTCATCCGTACCGGTACCCCAGTAGTACATCTGATAGGCATCATCCACCCGCACAACGTGCGCCGCCCCCGTCCGCTTCACATCCAAGTCGCCATGCAACTGTCCGGGAGCGATGATGGGGTTTATCGTGGATTCGATGATCCAGGAGATGGTATCGGGCATTAACATAGTAAGTTCCGCGTTCCAAGTTCTG
The DNA here is from genome assembly GCA_913051705.1 of uncultured bacterium. GTDB lineage: Bacteria > JAAXHH01 > JAAXHH01 > JAAXHH01 > JAAXHH01 > CAJXCW01. The sequence goes on along the minus strand of CAJXCW010000120.1, from coordinate 7,143 downwards.
AGTTCCGAGTGAGTACAGAGAAATGCGTATCTCTCTGCCTACCGCCTACCGCCTACCGCCTATCTGAAAAACTCAGGCTTCCAGGTGGCCTCGAAGACGCGCATGAGGTTTTCACCAAGGAGCTTTTCGATGTCTTCGTCGCTGTAGCCGCTGTCTACGAGCTTTTGCGTGAGAAGCGGAAAATCTTCGATGCCGTTGAAATCGGACGGCTGTCGGTTGTTGTTATCCGCTGGCTGGGCCAGCCGGTCGAACGCGTCGGAGATGCTGCCGTAGTCCAGGGCGTCCGGATCGAGATCGTGTTTCGGATAGGCGCCCATGGTACCCATGGAGTCGGTTGAGACGCCCACATGGTCGATGCCGATCAGGTCAATCGTATGTTCCAGGCAGCGCATATAGTCATCCAAGGTGGGCATGCCCGGCGTACCGTCCCAGATGAGCGGCGCCCAGGTGGTGACGCAGACCACGCCATCCGAGTCGCCCACCGCCCGGATCTGATCGTCGGTGATATTACGCGGATTGGGAGCCAGAACAAGCGGGTTGGAATGAGACGTGATGAGCGGCGCTCTGGCCGCTTTACCGGCGTCCATAAACGTGCGTTCGCCCACATGCGTCAGGTCGAGTGTCATCCCGATGTCTTCCATGTCTCGGATGAGCACCCGCCCGAACTGGGTCAGACCGCTATCGTTCAACTCCAGACACCCGCCGCCGGCATAATTCTGCTCCATATATGTCAATTGCAACACCCTGAGTCCCAGTTGCTTCCAGACGAGCAAATTTTTCTGATCCAAACCGACAAAGGTCGTATCCTGAGAAAGAAAAATATGCGCCAGCTTACCCTGGGCATGGGCGTCGCGGATAGCCTGTGTACTGTCGCCCAGGCAGAACGTAGGTTCGGAAGCGATGACATCCAGAAAGTCCCGCACCATCGGCCAGGTCTCCACCATATCGCCCCCGGGACGCGGGATGGTCAGGGCTACAGCCGTCAACCCCGAACGGTCGGTCCGGTCGGATCGGTGGATCAGGTACTGCACACAGGGGTCGATAACGATGGATGCGGCATGTAACTGGGCGGCGTGATTGGATATATCCACTGTGGCTCCTTTAAGATGATTGAAGATCCACGGCGCACCGTGGGTATATGACTTAGGGTTTGATTGATTTCTACGGATGTATTATTATCTTGTTATCCGGGCCATCATGTCAAGACTTCAAATATTCAAACAGGATGAAAGGCAGTCGAATTCTTGCATCTTTTATCCCAAGGAGGTTTTCCTCATGAAGTCATTTTGTACCTTTTTAGCCTGTACACTCGCGCTTGTCCAGTCCGCCTCGGCGCAGACGCGGGCGATTGAGCAGATCAAAGGAGATCTATACAAGTTTCAGAACAATGCCCACTATTCCGTATTCCTGGTGACGGATGAAGGCATCCTCGTCACCGACCCGATCGACAAAGACGCAGCAACCTGGCTGAAGGCGGAGTTGAAAAAGCGGTTCAACAATAAACCCATCAAATATCTGGTCTACAGCCACGACCACCGGGATCACATCTCCGGCGGTGAGGTGTTCGAAGAGGAAACCATCGTCGTCGCACATCAGCGAACTAAAGAAAAAATTATCGGTGAAAAGCGCCCTACCGCCGTACCGGACGTGACATTCACAGACCGGATGACCATCGAACTGGGGGGAAAGACGGTTAATCTGCTGTACGTGGGCCGTAATCATTCCGACAACAGCATCGTGATGCATTTCCCGGCGGAACGGGCAATTTTCGCGGTTGATTTCATCTCCATAGACCGGTTGCCGTACCAAACCCTTGGGGACGCCTACGTCCCGGAATGGATCGCATCCCTCAAAACACTTGAAGCGCTTGACATCGACATCGTACAGCCCGGCCACGGCAAAACAGGCACCAGAGCTGATGTGACTGAGCACCGTGAATATGTCGAAGCATTATACGAGGCCGTTCTGACCGCTTCCCGTGAAGGCAAGACGCTCGACGAAATGAAACAATCCATCATGCTGAAAAAATACACCCATTTCGACAACTACGACACCTGGCGCATCCCCAATATCGAAGGCATGTACCGGCATGTGAACGAATATCGAGTGGGAAACTAGAAAATGGTGATTTGGTGATTGAGTGATTTGGTGATTGAAAGTCAAAATCAACAAAAAGCATAGCGAGCGAAGTGGAACGCGTTTTAATAATACCTCGAAAAGGCGTTCATTACTTTCGATTGAGCGTAGTGAAATCAATCACCAAATCACCAAATCACCAAATCACCAAATCACCAGATATGTCCTCTCGAACTATCATCTCGCCTGGCGTCGTCCAGGGAAACTGGTGGCATCGGCTGGCGGATGGGCGGATTCAGTGCGACCTGTGTCCACGGTATTGCAAGCTGAAGGACGGCCAGCGGGGATTCTGTTTTGTACGACAGGCGCGAGATGATGGCATCGCGTTGACCAGCTACGGACGGGCATCCGGGTTTTGTATCGATCCGATCGAAAAGAAGCCACTGAACCATTTTTATCCCGGCACGAGCGTTCTCTCTTTCGGCACTGCTGGCTGCAATCTGGGGTGCCGGTTCTGTCAGAACTGGGACATCTCGAAATCGAAAGAGGTTGATCGCCTCACTGATTGGGCCGCGCCGGAGGCTGTGGCAAAGGCGGCGGCAGACGCCGGTTGCCACAGCATTGCCTTCACGTACAACGATCCCGTCATATTCGCGGAATACGCCATCGACTGCGCGCTCGCGGCGCATGACCATGGGTTAAAGACGGTAGCGGTCTCGGCCGGATATATCACCCCCGAGGCCCGACCGGCCTTCTTCGAACATCTCGATGCGGCCAATATCGATCTGAAGGCGTTTACCGAACAGTTTTATCATCGATTGTGCTTCGCCGCCCTCGGGCCGGTGCTCGACACCTTGACCTGGCTCAAGCAGGAAACAGAGGTCTGGATAGAAGTAACTACCCTCCTCATTCCCGGTCAGAACGACTCGGAAGACGAAATAGACCGGCTCTGCGACTGGTTCCTCGCCCATCTGGGTCCGGATGTCCCGCTTCACCTGACCGCCTTCCATCCCGACTTCAAGATGACCGACGTGCCGGCCACGCCACCTGCTACGCTGATCCGCGCACGCCAACAGGCCAGAGCCGCCGGTCTGCATCACGTCTACACCGGCAACGTACACGATTCAGCCGGCCAGTCCACCTACTGCGCCACCTGCGACGAGCAGCTCATCGAACGAGATTGGTACCGCCTGGGCGATTGGCGACTGGATGCCCAGGGCCGATGCACCGCCTGCCACACCCCCCTGTCCGGCCGATTTGATCCCGCTCCCGGTAACTGGGGACCACACCGACAGCAGATTAAGATATAGCCGTGGAGAGAACAGAGAGGCGTTACTAATTCGCGAATTTCCCGTTGCCCGTGACGATCTGAATCGCCGGGTCCGGGATTACATTGCGGCCCTGCCTGGAAACACACGTGAGATCCTCATACTTCGCTATTTGGATGTATATTCTCATGAAGAAATTGCCGGGTTCCTCAATATCAGTCCGGGGGCAGTACGCAAGCGGCTTCACGATGCGCGTAAGAAAATCAAAGCGCCGCTTGGTAACCTGCTGGAAGGCGCGATACGGCGTCCTTCGCCGCCACAACATGAACGAATCGGAGAACAGAAAATGAGTGACAGAAAAGAGACAAGCACACAACCCATCTATCCGCAACGCACAGCGGAAGAGATCATTGCCGGTATGATCAAGCCGGCTTCGTGTGAGCATACCGAGGCGGGACGTATCACCTGGGAGATGTTCTGTGCAGCCATCCGCAATGATGTGGAGACGCTCAAGAGACATATTGCTGAAGATCCGGAACGCGCGCGGCTGGAATTCTGGTATACCCCGCCGATTCATTTCGCGGTGCGGGAAGGCAATTTGGAAGCCACCCGGGTGTTATGGGAGGCATATCCATACGATGAGGTCACGAAGCTGATTCATATGAGCGATAACCGGGACCATGAAGCAGTAGCCAATTATCTACGAGAACAGATCGGCGCCGGGGCTTTCGAGGCCGATCTGCGTCTGCATGAAGCTGTGGAGTCGAGGGATATGGAAGAAGTGGTCCGGCTCCTTACCGAAGAGGCCACCCCCACCGAACAACGAGATCCAGCCGGACGTACGCCCCTGCACACCGCCGTCATTCATCAGCAGAAGGAAGCTGCAGAACGGCTGCTCGATGCAGATGCGTCTGTCGACGCGACCGATCATCAGGGATTCCGGCCAATTCATTACGCATACTGGAATCTGACGTACTGGGGAGGCAGAGTGGATGATAAAGCCGGTCTGGCCCGGTTGCTCATGGAACGGGGCGCGGCCGACAGCATCACACTGGCCGCCGCACGGGGCGACATAGATGCGGTGCGTGCCTTTTTGAATAAAGACCGGGCGGCGGCGAACGACGGTGATACGCTGCAGAAACGGCCCCTGTCCACCGCAGTGGAGGGCGGACACCGTGATATGGTGCGGTTGTTGCTGAATCACGGTGCAGACCCGACGCGCGCAGAAACGCGTACCTGTCCGAATGGATCGGCGCTGATGACGGCGACCGTCAACGGCCATCTTGAACTGGCGCAGATGCTCCTCGACGCCGGCGCCGATCCCAACGGCGGCATCGACTCATCCGGCTGGCCGGCGAGCCGGGCTGAGTCCGATACAATGCGCACGCTGCTGTACAGCTACGGCGGTAAACCCAATCCGATCTGGGGATACATCCAGAAAGGTCGAATAGAAATCGTCGCAGCCATTCTTCGGTACACGGACGATCCGTTCGCCCAGGAAACGTCGGAATACCTGACCACCCCCTATACATCCATCATTAGTGGGTGGTCACGAAGTAAGGATAAAAATGGACCGACGGAGGCCTACGAGGGTATGCTGCGTCTTTTCCTCCAACGCAATTACCCGATGCCGAAAGTGCTGACTGAATGTCGAACTTATCTATGGCACGTCCCGGCCATGACCAGGCAACTGCTCGAACACGGACTCGATCCCAACCTGCCCGACTGGCAGCGTCGGACACCGATGCATGATTTCGCTTCCAACGCCAACCCGGAGGACATCCAGTTTGAACTGATGGGCATGTTCCTCGACCACGGCGCTGATATCAATATTGTCGATGAAGAAGATCGCTCGACCCCGCTCGGCATCGCTGCGGGAAATGGCGATAAACGAATGGTGCAGTATCTGTTGGACCACGGAGCAGAGCCAAATAAGGCCGGAGCCGTCTGGGCCACGCCGCTGGCCTGGGCGGAAAAGCGGGACCATGGAGAGGTTGTGGAGATGCTGCGCAAGCATGGGGCGACGGGGTAGAGCAAAAAGGGATTTGTTGATCTGTTGATTTTATTCTTTTCAATCAGACGATCGGACAATCAACAAATTTTACTTCTTCCTGAACCGAACCAAATACACCACCGCCCCGACAGCGAGGCAACCCAGACCCGGCAGCGCCTGGCTGAAATTCTGTGCCACGATAGTGATAACGACCCACGTCACGATAATCAGGAAGAAAATGGGGACATACGGATAGCCGGCCACTTTATAAGGCCGATGGGCGTCGGGATACTTACGGCGCAGCAGGATGAGCGCCAGGACGTTCAGGCCGAAATAGGCGTAAACGGCGTAAACGAACGCGTTAATGATATCCTGAAAACCGCCAAGGAACGTCCAGGCTATAGCCCAGATTGTCACAGCGACAATGGCCCGGGAGGGCGTCTGGTATCGGGGATGGGCATGGCCGAACGATTTGAAAAACAGGCCGTCCCGCGCCATGGCATAGGGTATGCGCGTCGAGAACAGCAAGATACCGTTCATCGTGCCAAAAGTGGAGATCATCACAGCGGCCGAGATCAATGAGCCCCCGATGGGACCGACCAGCCGCTCTGCCACATCCGACGCCACCCGCTGTGAGACCGCGATCTCGTCGATACTGAGGACGTAGAGATAGGTCCAGTTGACTGCCATATAGACGACTGTACACAGGCCAAGACCGAAGAATATAGCACGCGGCAGGACCTTTTGCGGGTCCTTTACTTCACCCGCTACCGCGTTGGTGTTGGTCCATCCCTGATAGGCGAACAGCGCGCCGATCATGGCCGGGCCCATCAACGTAAAAATGCCCGCATCCAGATCAGGCGGAATCAGTGGCATAAAATGACTGCTGTCACCGCCGCCCACGATGACAGCGACCAACGCAAGGCCGACCAACGCACCCACTTTGGCGAAGGTGGTCAGGTTCATCACGAGTCCACCGAATCGTACGCCGACGTAGTTGGCGAAACACAGAAAGGCCAACAAAATCCAGATCACAACTTGCTGAGATGAAACGACAACCGGCCCGAGCGACAGCACGGAGATATCCGGTGAGACGATCGGTATAAAATAACCCAGGTAGTTGGTACACACGACGCCGATAGCTGCCAGACCGGCGCTTTGAATCAGCACCACATCCATCCAGCCGTAAAGAAAAGCCACAATCGGCGGATACGCCTCCTTCAGGTAAACGTATTGACCACCACTGCGGGGCATCATGGCGCCGAGCTCCGCAAAGCAAAGGGCGCCCGTAAACCCCATCACACCGCCGATAATCCAAACCAGCATGAATAATCCCGGATTCCCGAGCTGCTGAGCAATACCGGCCGGTGCCCCGAAGATACCGGAGCCGATGATGCCGCCGATGATGATGGTCGTGGCCGATACAACGCCGAGGTCTCGTTTTAATTCGGTTTCCAGCTCAAAAGGGCTGGATGAAGATGATTTGGACATGGAATTGGTGATTTAGTGATTGGTGATTTAGTGATTGGGTGATTGTAGAGATAATATAGACATATAGATAGATGTGCCACTTTTTTCTTAAAGACAGCCCGAGAGGCGCATTCCTATCGCTTGACATCAGACCGTACTGATGTGTCATTCTTTGATATACGGACCTGACTATCAATTTTGTAACCGGTTGATAACAATAAATTTTGTCAATTACCCCATCACTAAACCACGAAGTGCTCGCAACGTGTCCGTAGGAACTTGCCATCACCAATAAGGACAGCGAGCGAAGCGGAGCGGCATCAATCACCAATTTCA
>CAJXCW010000119.1 GCA_913051705.1 uncultured bacterium | reverse complement strand
TTCTGCCTTTCTGCCTTTCTGCCTTTCTGCCTTTCTGCCTTTCTGCCTTTCTGCCTTTCTGCCTTTCTGCTGTCGTTACAGGTCTAACAGGGATGCGCCTATAATATCCCGGGGCAGGCAAATGTCAAGCGGTTTGTTTGAAGACATTAATGTCTGGATCTAATAGGGTGTTTTCATATATACTATCTTAGAAATACAGGAAAATCTCACCCGGACAGGGGATCGGAGTCGTTTTTGAAGTTCAGCTAATTAAGCCAAAGGATGAGTATCAAGGGTGTGAAGTAACCCTTTTTATCGAATGGATCACTGCGTTAATTGGTAGTAGTTTATGATCTCCGATCTCAAAGGATTCTCATTAAGAAGTTTATGGACACACAGCCTACAAAATATGTTTATTTGACTCGGCGAGAATGGGCTATTTTTCTGACCTGTTGGATCGTATATCTTTTTCATCTGGGACCGGTGCCGGGCGTTAACGAAAATCGATATCTAAATCTCGCCCGAAGTATAGTTGATGAAGGCCGTTTGACGATTGATCGTTATCACTATAATACAGTGGACAAGGCCTATACTGACGGCCACTATTATGCTGGCGCGGCACCGGGTCCCGCCTTTCTGGCGCTGCCGATATATGCCCTATTTAAAATGGGGATGCCCAAAGCATCACGGACGTTTTTCGGTCAGTATGACGTAGGCACTTACATTCGGCAGAATTTGGGTGGAGTAAATGCTCCTGATGAATTTATCCAGCGATATCCCTTTGCTGAATTTCTGATCTTCCATATGATCAGTACGGCCTTGATCTGTGGGGTTCTTATGGCCCTGATCGTTGTGTTGCTGTATCGGCTTCTCGGCTGGATCGGTGTAGGCGAAAGAGAGCGACTAATTGTCCTGGCCATTTATGCATTCGGTACGATCACCTTCTTTTATGCAACGCGTCTGTATTCACATGTCCCCAGTACATTTTTCGTTTTTTCGGCTTTTGTGCTGCTCTTTGCTATTCGTCATAGAGGGCTTAACGGTTCCTGGCCCATCGTCGCTGGCCTATCCCTTGGTATGTCTGCCTTGATGGAATATGCTTCGGCGCCGGTGCTTCTTGTGGTCGGTATTTATGGTCTCTTGGTTCTCAAACAGCCTCGTCGCATGATTCCGTTCATTATAGCGGCGATAATTCCCGTTATCGGATTGGCTATATACCAGGCCGTGTGTTTCGGGAGTCCGTTTGCTACCCCGTACAGCTTCGGTACAGCACCCGAAGATATCGGCGTACATGTCGTACACACCGGCGGCTGGTGAGGATTCGGATTACCGACTTTTGCCTCTATATGGGGTGTCACTTTCAGTCTCTATAGAGGAATATTCGCCTACATGCCTGTGCTCATCTGGGCGGTATTCTGTGGTATACGACAATCTTTTGATCGCACCGATGCCTATAGATTTGAATGGAAAATCATATTGGCTATTTTCGGGTTACAGATTTTATTCAACAGCTCTATGATGCAATTCTGGAGTGGTGGATTTGTCTGGGGACCACGGTATCTGATACCGGTGATTCCTTTTTTGATTATCCCCATGGCGTATCATTTTAACAAAAAGTGGTCTTCGTCGATAATTATAATAACTGGTCTTTTTTCGATTCTGATCAATTGGACAGGCGTGCAGTACATCCTTCCACAGAATGCCCTTGGAGCTGTGCCGATGTTTTTTCTTTCCGGATTGACCTCCCAACTATATCAATTTCTGGAGCTATACTTTCATACGTATGCAAATTGGAATGTTCAAGTTTCGGCACTCGGGGGATGGATGATACTCGGTCTGATCATCGTCTTTATTTGGCTAATTGAAACCCGTTTTTTTACAATCAAAACTTCATCTGATGGGGTAGAAGAAGGGCATACACGTTAGATAATTTGAGACGATAAGATTCCAAAGGACTATATGATAGATCTATCCGTTATCATCCCTGTCTACAATGAAGAAAAGACCCTGCGTGATATTGTTGATCGCGTTCAGGCCGTGGTGATTCCACGTAACAGCGTGATGGAACAGGAGGAAGAGACGAACAATACAGATCTGATCGTCCTTGAAATTGTTCTGGTTGATGATGGATCGGCCGATTCTACCCCGGACATTATGGAAGATCTGAAAGCCCATGAGAAGATCACCAACCATTTTGCCGGCTTTACCATACTCCGGCAGAAAAATGCAGGAAAAGGAGCGGCCTTAAAAACCGGCATTGCAGCAGCGCAAGGCGATATGGTTCTGTTCCAGGATGCGGATCTGGAATATGATCCTCAGGATTATTCTGTGATGATCAAACCGATCATGAACGGGGAGGTCGAAGCCGTGATCGGCTCCCGTTTTCTCATTGACCAGGAATTATTTATAAGCAAATGGAATCTGGCCTACTTGAGAAACCATCTGGGCATTCGTCTGATTACCTTATTGACCAACGTGTTGTATCGATTTAATGCGACCGATTATGAAGGGTGTTACAAAGCTTTCAAGACCTCTCTGATTAAGTCGATACCCCTCGAATCGAATGGTTTTGAAATCGACAATGAATTACTGTGTAAAATTTTCCGTCGGGGGCATCAAGTGCGGGAAGTGCCCATACATTATTACCCCAGAGGTTACAACGAGGGAAAGAAAATCAAATTTCGAGACGGCATGATTATTCTATGGACGATTATAAAATGGCGTGTAGCCGGTAGCGTGTAGCAGGTATTATACTACAAGCCACTTGCCACAAGCCACCTGCCGCTAGCATACATGAGGTTATAAATATGTCTTCTGATCGTAATATATGTCTGGTCATTTCGCCTTCCATCTTTCTGCTGGATGAACGCGTTTTCGTGTCGCTGGGCATTATGCGTATTGCTGCGGTGCTTGAAAATCGGGGCTATGATGTAGAGGTTGTCGACTTATCCGGTATCGAAAATTACCAGGAAGCCATGCGTGCCCATGTTCGAAGTTCATCTGCGAAAATCTTCGGGTTGACTTCTACCACGCCGCAGTTACCGGCGGCTGTGGAAGTGTCCCAGTCCATTCGCAGCGTGAACCCCGATGCCAAAGTGATATTGGGCGGCCCGCATATCACCCTTGTAAATGCCGCCTGTAAGCGAGAGCAGACGCTGGGCATAGCAGGTCGGGCTGGCCAGGCGATGCGTCGGTTGGAGGACTGTTTTGATGTCCTGGTCGCCGGAGATGGCGAGGAGGCGATATTCGAGGCGATAAACCCGGATTCCACATTAAAACTTATTGACGCCGATGATCCAAAATCGTCCATGTTCCTGACCAACAATAGCCTGGAAAATTTGCCGTTTCCAAGTCGCCACCTGTTGGATCTCGACAGCTATCATTATACCATTGATGGGGTCCGCGCTACCTCTCTGATCGCCCAGCTCGGTTGCCCTTTTGAATGTGGATTCTGCGGCGGTCGGATCTCACCCATGTTACGCCGTATCAGAACACGCTCAAGTGAGAATATTGTGGCGGAACTGGTCCACCTTCATAAAACTTACGGCATGCAGGGCTTCATGTTTTATGATGATGAATTAAATGTAAATAAAAACATGGTAGAACTCATGCAACTGATTGCCAAGACGCAACGGGATCTTGGCGTGACGTTTTCGTTACGGGGTTTTATCAAAGCTGAACTGTTTACCGATGAACAGGCGGAAGCCATGTATGAAGCCGGATTTCGCTGGATACTAACGGGTTTTGAGACCGGGTCACCGCGTATCCTCAGAACGATCAATAAGAAAGCGACCCAGGAAGATAACACCCGTTGTATCGAAATCGCCAAGCGCCATAATCTGAAGGTCAAAGGACTTATGTCGATGGGCCATCCCGGGGAAAGCGAAGACACCATCCAGGAAAGCTACCGATGGCTTAAAGAGGTTCGGCCGAATGATTTTGATGTGACGATCATTACCTGTTATCCCGGTACGCCGTATTATGACTACGCCGTCCCCCACGAGACCCTACCCGATGTCTGGATCTATACCTACGAAAAGACCGGCGACCGGCTCTATCAGTTCGAAGTCGATTATACAAAGATAGCGAATTATTATAAAGGCGATCCCGATGGCGGTTATCAGGCCTATGTCTATACGGACAGCCTGTCGCGGGAAGAATTGGTAGAGAGGCGGGATTGGTTGGAACGGACGCTGCGGCAGGATCTGGACATCCCGTTTAATCCCGGCATGCCCGCCCTGCGCTATGAGCATTCTATGGGGCAATTAGGCGGCCCGTTGCCTTCGTTTATTCTCCGAAAGTCTAAAGATCACAAACCCAGTGCGTCGTCATCTGTAACGCGATAAGATTCATGCAGAAAAGGTGGATTGAATGGATATAACAGGCCTATTATTGGAGGATAAATGCGTCCGACTTTTATAAATCCAGATACCAAAGATTACGATATCACATCTGAATATTTATATTTAAGCGCTGATCCAAATCAAGGTTTTCGATCCAGATTACCAAGATCAATTTTAAATAAGATATTATTGGTAGAAAGTGAAGAGGTTGAATTTCTTAAAATTGCGACTGATGAAATTCTTGCTGGGTCAATTGTTGTAGACGCGGGTGCTGGACAATGTAGATATAAAGAAGCATTTCCACATACCAAGTATATTGGCCTGGATATGGCTATAGGTGATAGTGATTGGGATTATAGCAATTTAGACATGGTAGGTGATCTATTAAGGATGCCGATAAAGGACAGTTGTGTTGATGCAGTCATATGTATTTGGGTATTAGAGCATATTGCAGAACCAATCCAATTTCTCTCAGAAATAAATAGAATTTTAAAAAAGAATGGAAAGTTATTCCTTGCCGTTCCACAAGGATTCGGGGAACATCAGATGCCGCATGACTATTTTCGTTTCAGTTCTCCTGGGTTGGAGTATGTTTTTAATAAAGCCGGATTCACAATTCAATTCATTCGTCCAATGGGAGGTTTTTTTTACTTTATTGGATCTTGGTTAAAGATATTTCCATCCATAATTTCAAATTCCATCCATAATAGATTATTAAATCGTATACTATCTGTACCTCTGAAAATCATCTTTCAATATCTCATACCCTTTGTTTGTTTCTATCTTGACCGGTTAGATAAGGGTAAAGGGATTACATTGTTTTACGGGTGTTACGTTACAAAATGACGCATGGCCCTTTTCAGATATCGGTGAGGTGATGGATGCGATCTTCGACCGTCGCTGCGCCATCGTGAATATGGCAGTAGCTTATGCCGGTCGGGGCGTCGTGTCAGAGTGCCTGCCGACAGGACAAGAACGTCATTATCGTTTGATACAGGATCGGATTTCGCGTAACCTGCCGGAGGACTGGTCTCACTTTATTCAGCGGGCACGAAAGGAGGCTGGTAGAATTTAACAGAACCTCCTGGAGGATCTCCGGTCGAAATCCAATATTATCCTGCCCCCCGGTGCGGACGCCGGGTTACATGGTACGACGAAAAGGCATGGCAAGCGCGCTTCGGTAGGAACCTGATCAAGCTTATAGAAGGTGAACCCCACGAACCCGAAGACGGTCGGGATCAACGGGACATCAGATATCTGTTTGGAAGTAAAGGCTTTCTTGACGAAGGTCGCCGACTGTTTGATCTGGCTGAACAGTTGGCTGCCGATTTCAAAACCATCCAGACCAGAACCGCCGACTTCCACCAATCAGAATGGGGAAAAATCGGCGTGACCGAAGACAGCCCAGCGGAAATCGTGGCCTTCACCCTGGCATTTGATGACTTCGAAGACCTTCGTATTTTCGCCTACCTCAATGAAGTGGAACCTGACCCCGACAATCTCCTTTACGGCTATTGGGAAGTGGAGCTTGATGCGTTCAAACCCATTCATTACGGTGTTGTTGTCTCCGCAATCCCTCAATCCCGCCTGGGATCTCAAGATTAGAATTGACTGTAATTAGTTTTTTACTGGTTTGGTTCACCATTCACTCCCCATACCGCGCCCAGATGGCATCGGCATACTTGACCACGCCGTCGACGTAGGAATCGAGCGGGTTATAACTGAAGATGGCCTTGCGGCGGGATTTGTCGGTAGGACCGTACTTGCCGCGTTCATTGAGATATTTGCCCACACTCATAATGGCGTCCGGCCAGGTGTGAAGATCAATATCTCCATCACCGTCGCCGTCGGCGGCATAGGGCATGCTGGCCGGCATAAACTGGGGATAGCCAATCGCCCCGGCCCAGGAGCCGCGCTGGTCAAGTGGATCAACGCCGGTCGCCTTGCACTCCTGCAGCAGGGCGATCATATTGCTGACACATCGCCGGCGTATCTTCTCGAATCGCTGCTTTTGCCGTTTAATAACTTCAGAGGAGACGAACGGGTTGGACTTACCTTTCGAAGCCATCTGTCTGATCGCTTCCTTCTGTGCCTCTTCAAGAAACAATAGTTGCGCCATAAAGACGTTGAACACCCGCAAATTACCTGTAAACTCACCCAGCCCCGACTCCCACATCAGGATAGAGACGATGTCTTTTCGAGCGACGCCGTACGTCTGCTCTGCCTTTTTTAAAAGTGTATCACGTTCCTTAAGAAACGCGACACCGCGTTTAATCCGTTTTTCGTTCAGAAAAACCCGTGAATAGTCTTCATGCTCTTTGTTCTGAATCGTCACGCTTTGCGGCGTAGCGACCTTGACGAGATAATTGGCATACACCTGCCGGCTTTCGGGCCGGTCAAACAAAGCCAGAAACTCGGCCTCGCTAACCGGTGTACCTGTGCCCTCTTTTGCTGCCAACCCTCTTACCAACTCAGGTAAAAAGCGAGCGGCCGGATGAGTACGCGATAGATTGATGACCGCTGATTTACGGATTTCCCAGGAGAATCCAGGCACCGATTGATCATCATTCGGTGCCGCGAAACTGTTACTCATCCAGATGAGACTGATAGACAGGGTGGTCAACAGGTATCGCCATCGATCAGGCGAGAGAAAGAAGGAAAAAGACATGGTCAGACTCCGGGGCATGGTCAGCATATAAGCGAAGGACGAAGGAGATATTAGATCCCTTCTGTGATAATGAAAGACAGACAGATCGTCAAGCAGATTATACTATTATATTTCAAAACGCCGTACGATGGTAATCGTTCCACAATAGTTCCGATTGACATTCCCTTTGTATTACACCGGCTTTATATATATACTAAAGTTTGGACACTATGCACCAGATTCCTATAGATGGTCATTTCCGTGATCCATCTCATCAAGAAAGAGCCTACTATGCCCCGTACCATCCACGCTCCGAGAGGCACCGAACTGACCTGCAAGAACTGGCAGATAGAAGCCGTCTATCGTATGATTCAGAATAATCTGGACCCGGCCGTAGCATTCGATCCGGACAATCTGATCGTTTACGGCGGTCGTGGCAAAGCAGCACGTAATTGGGAAGCGTTCGAGGGTATCCTGAACGCCCTTCGTATTCTGGAACCTGATGAAACCCTTCTGGTGCAGTCCGGCAAGCCGGTAGCCGTGTTTCGCACCCATGAAGACGCCCCGCGGGTGCTGATCGCCAATTCCAACATCGTACCGGCCTGGGCAACGCAGAAGAATTTTGAAAAGTGGGAAGCAGAGGGTCTGATCATGTACGGCCAGATGACCGCCGGAAGCTGGATTTATATCGGCACTCAGGGCATCCTGCAGGGGACGTATGAGACCTTCGGCGCGCTGGCGAAAAAACATGGGTGGGGCACCCTCAAAGGCAGGCTGGTCGTTACCGCCGGATTGGGTGAAATGGGGGGCGCCCAGCCGCTGGCCATCACGCTGAACGGCGGCGTCGGCCTGCTGGTCGAAGTGGATCAATGGCGCGCTGACCGGCGGCTAGGTATGCGGCAGGTGGACAAGGTCACCGGTAATCTGGACGAAGCGCTGGCCTGGGTCCACGAGGCGAAAAAACAGCAACAACCACTGTCTGTAGGCCTGGTGGGCAATGCCGCTGAAATACACCCCGAAATGATCAAGCGAGGTATCGTCCCCGATGTAGTCACGGACCAGACCTCAGCCCACGACCCCTTATATGGATATATTCCTGTCGGCATGACAATCGACGAGGCGAAGGTATTGCGCGAATCCAGTCCCGATGAATATGTACGCCGCGCCACGGAGTCTATGACCATTCATGTACAGGCGATGCTGGACTGGCAGGAAAAGGGCGCCATCGTATTTGACTACGGCAACAACCTGCGGCAGCGGGCTTATGACAATGGCTTGCAGGCGGCGTTTAATTATCCCGGTTTTGTCCCTGCCTACATCCGACCTCTGTTCTGCGAAGGCAAAGGCCCGTTTCGATGGGTGGCCCTGTCCGGTAATCCGGAGGATATTTACGTTACGGACCGGGCTGTGATGGACCTGTTCCCGGAAAACGACCATCTGAAACACTGGATCACTATGGCGCAGAAGAAGGTGGAGTTTCAGGGATTGCCGGCGCGTATCTGCTGGTTGGGATATGGCGAACGCGTAAAAGCCGGATTGAAGTTCAACGAACTGGTGGCTTCCGGCCAGGTCAAAGCGCCTATCGTCATCGGTCGGGATCACCTCGATTGCGGCTCGGTGGCCAGTCCCAACCGGGAAACGGAAGGCATGAAGGACGGCTCGGACGCCATCGCGGACTGGGCGATCCTGAATGCCCTGGTCAACACGGCCTCCGGCGCCACCTGGGTCAGCTTCCACCATGGCGGCGGTGTCGGCATCGGCTACAGCCTCCACGCCGGCCAGGTCATCGTCGCCGACGGCACCCCCGAAGCTGCCAGACGTCTCGAACGTGTCCTCACCGCCGACCCCGGACTGGGCATAGCAAGGCATGCGGACGCGGGCTATGAAGAGGCGATAAACGTGGCGAAGGAGCGGGGAGTGAAGATACCGATGATGAAATGATGGATTTGGTGATTTGCAAATGGTGAATGGTGATTGAAATGCTGGTTTTAAATCACCATTCACCAGTCACTCAATCACCAATTTTTTTATCTCGTGTTTCTGCGCAAAATACACATCATCTTCCATCATCGGGCCGGCCGTCTGAAACGCATCCGGTTTCTCGAAGAGCTGGGTGATGGAGAAATCGGATGGATCGAGTCGGTAAAAACAGGATGTGGTAAATCCGTAGATCATGCCAGCCGGACCGGTCTGGAGACCGCCGTCCAACGGTCGGCCTTGGGGTAAGGCCGCTGAATGGATAAAGGATCGTTTATCCGGATCAAAGACGAATAAGATCGACTGATCCGGATGAATCGCCGTACCATAAAGAAGACCCTGATAATCTACCGTCAAGGCATTAATGGTATGGATCGGCGTGTCGAGTGTGCCTTCCCATACCTTTTCTTCCTGTTCATAATCCCAGAGAAACAACACCGCCTGTTCTACCCTTGGCTGAGTCCCGGTTCCGCCGTTTATGGTGGTGCCGACTGCAAGCAATTGTCGTTGTTCCAACCACGCCAGCGACCAGCAACTGGCCTCATCGGCGATATCTCGGTACGTACCGAACTGCTCTGTGGCCGGATCATACCACGACAACGGACCGCCCCAGAGGCCGTAGTCCGGCACGGAGGCCGTCCACACGCGGCCCAGTGGACCGGTAACCATGGATCGGGGACGGTAGGAAACTTCATCCATCCGGCCGAGTTCAAGGGGGTTGCTGTCTGGTTCTTTGCCGAAATGATAAGGCCTGGCGGGATCGTATACCGAAAGCTTCGCCGCTGGATAGGCGCAGATATAGAGCTTGCCGTCCAGATTGCCCATCGAGTACGCTTCTCCGCCGGAAGTCGAGCAGACGCCAAAATCGGCCATGTCGCCCGTATCCAGCGCATACCGGAAAAGATGCAGCGGCAGAATACTTGATCCGTAGATATGATCATCCGGACCCCGATGTATCAGAAAGAGCTCACTGCCTGCCGATTCGTATTCGATGGGTAGCTGTTTCGTCTCACCCGTTTTCGGATAGGTCATCTCGACGATTTTAAACATCTGCGTATCCCGATCGGCAAACTCGACCGTCGTACCGTCCGACATCGCAGGCGGCCGTTCGGGATCGGGAAGAACATCCACCGGAATCGCATTGAAGCCGTCCAGGTGATAATGGCCCTCCGAAGATTTTATGTAAAGCGTCCCATCGGTCGCCCGAATCAACGATGCTGATCCGCCCTTTTCTTTCGAAACGACCGGCCCGACCGGTTTATGAATACCGGTCTCCGGATCGAAGACAACCACATGAGGCCGGGTAACTTTGATCTCACAGGCAATGGACCCGTCCGGCGCCGCCAGCGGATAGCAGTACATGTCTGTCTCGTCCATCCGCCCATGCCGGATGAATACGCCGGTTGCGGGGTCATAGCTCGTCAGCCCCGCCGTGCCGTAACAACCGATCCACAACACGCCGTTTACATCCTCATCAATACGGCAGGGGAAGATATCATCCGGTGGGTTGATCGCTCCGAGATCGTCCAATATTTCAGTCTCTGGATCATACCGGAATAAATGGCCGGAGTGTGCCGCACCGATGTATATCATCCCGCTGCGGCTATGCATAGCCGCAGTAGGATAGTTGGATTCGGGGATGGTCGCTGTGACCTGCACCGTCGCGCCTGTGCCCGGGTCAATTTTGACGACGGTGAAATTGTCTGCCTGTTGGCCCATCACGGCTACCAGGCAGTCTTTGTTATCTGCATCAATCGCCGGAAAGATGCGTACCCAGTTGACGCTATGGACGGGGACGCCGAGAGTTTGGATAGAAGACATAGGGAAATAGTGGTTTGGTGATTGGGTGATTGGGTGATTCAAAAGACAAAATCCGGACAACCCCGAAGGCTTCGCATCGTGTCCAAAGGACACGTGCCATTATTGGTGATTAGATGTTCACGCACCGTCTTCCTCTTCCGAAGGTTGTCCTTCGACGACACGTATCAGACGAAAGCCCTGGTCGTCGTTGCGAAAATCGACCGGCCAACCGGCGCGAATCGCCGCCCTCGCGCTGATTCAAGCGCTGGATGAATGTCTGCACATCGTCCCATGATACCCGCTCAACCGGCCGATTCGCTCCCTTGAAATAACTCGGATTGTTTCCCATAACCGCTTCCCACTGCATCTGCGTCACTTCAACATCAGCATTTTTTTCGCCTTCGTAAACTCGCCCGCCTCTATCCGATAGAAATACACCCCGCTCGATACCGAACGCCCGGTCACATTGCGGCCGTCCCAGACGATCGTATGGAACCCGGCCTCCTGGCGTGCATTGACCAGCAGACGTACTTCCTGACCCAACAGGTTGTACACCTTCAGAGTCACTTGAACCGTATTCGGTAACTCATACCGGATGCTCGTAGTCGGGTTGAAGGGATTCGGGGCGTTCTGGCTGAGAGAGAACTGTCCCGGCGGATCGACACGGACGGCCAGCGGACCGAATAGCTCGCCGGTGGTAGCCGATTCCAGCATATAGTGGTATGTTACGTTGGGCCTGACATCGCGGTCGAGGTAGGTATACCCCTCTTCATCTGCGGTAATGATATCGGTTGAGATCCGTTCAAACCCACCGGTTGCCGTCAGGCTGCGCAGGACATGAAAGCCGGAAACCTCCTGTCCGCTGCCCATGCGCCAGTCGATGGTTACCATGCCGCGATCAGATGCGGCGGTAAATGCAGTCAGCGTAATGCCAGTCGGCTTGCTTGTACTGGCAATGAACGTGCCACCGGACGACCAGGAGCCGCTGAATTCACCATCATCTGCACGGGCACGCCACCAGTACGTTGTCCCATCCTCAAGGATGGTCACACCCGGACGTCCGATGTCGGTCACCTGCCAGTGCGTTGGATTACCGGGATCGCCGCTCGTGACGCCCGTAATGGAGGCGGTTAATGTCGCGAAGTCAGATTCAGAAGACAGTTGAAACGCATATTGAAGCGAGGCGCGAGAGGCGTCCCCGGGGACCGGAACGGCATTGTTGACGATCAGCGTGGGGGCAAGAGAGACGGTTTCTCCAGGCGATGGCGCACCGACGGTGGGGGCCGTAGGCACCTTCGCTGTACCCGGCGCTGCCTGCGTGGTGGTCCCATTGCTCGATTTACCGACGGCGGTTACCGCCTGAATGGTATACGTATGCGTCTGGTCGTTCGCAGCACTCTCGTCGAGGAAGGAAGTCACCTGGCCAACCGTCGCGATGGTGGCGCCATTACGCTGAATAGTATACCCGGTTACGTTGCTGTTGGAGGACACGTCCCATCGTAGCCTGACGGCGCCGTTGCCGGGTATGCTCGTCACATTACCCGGCGTGGCCGGCGTGGTGGTGTCCGCCGATGCCGGAGTGACCACACTGTCGATGGCTGTGTAGGCGATTCGTTCGCTCTGAGGATCATTGGTGCTGATCGCACCAATACGGAAGTAGTATCGTGTGTTCAGGGACAGATTGGGAATCGTCATCTCGTGCGTCGTACCGGTTTTCGAATCCGTGATGCTGCTCCCGAGGCTGGCCGTAGCACCGTATTCGATCCGACGGCTGGCCAGCAGGTCGGTCGTCCATGTGGCGGTCAATGTGGCCGCCGTATCGCTGGTCGCCACCGCCGTACGCTCGACGCCGCTGATCACTGGCCGTACCGTGTCGGCTGTGGCAGTCGTCGTCACAGCCAGCGTAGTGGTAGCCGTCGGCCCATTGCCGTCCAGGTCCGATGACAGCGCCCGGAGAAAATACGTCTGGTTCGGTGTCAGGTTAGCGAGGGTGACGCTATGGGAGGTGACCAGATCTGCCTGGTCCGACATATCATCCAGCGATGACGAAAACGTGCCGTATTCAACGAAGCTGTCACCCGGTTCATTCGTTTCCCAGAATATGGTGATCCGATCGTTCGAGGCGGATGTTTGCACCGATCCGGCAATGATGACCGGCGGATCGGTATCCGGGGTACTCGAAGTGGTGGCCGTACCAACCACGCTCAACGCAGGCCCGTTTCCACTGGGATCGGCAGACCCTACCTGGAAGCTGTAGCTCGTTCCGGTATCGAGGCCGGTGATCGAGACCAGATGTGAGGTCACCAGATCGTCATCCGATACCCACAAGGCCAGACCGGGGCCGTATGAGACCCGGCTGTCACTCGACTCATCCGTCTCCCATGCCAGGGTGATCGATGTGGATGAGGTCGCTACAATGTCCGGTCCGCTGGTAATGACGGGGGCGGTCTGATCCGCTGTGGTCGTCGTGGTCACCGTCAGGGTAGATGCGGTGATGGCCAGAATCTCCAGGGCCGCCAGAGGTGCCAGGGGTTTAGCCAGTACGGTCCCCTCAGGAAAAACGACCGTATTGCCGCTCGGATCCGTGGAGGTGACGGCAAAAGTATATTCCGTCTCTGGCTCAAGGCCGCCGATAATCACCAGATGACGGCGTGACTGTCGCTCCGTACCACGCGGAATAAAGGTGCTGTCCGCCCCGCCACGGTAGTAGACAAAGCTGCTGGACACTTCATTGGTCACCCAGCCGATAGCGATAACACGGTTGGATCGGTAAAGAATCCTGGGACCGCGTACAATCACCGGTGGGGTGGTATCGTCCGTCTCCGGCGTGCGGAAGCGATGGATACGCGAACCACCCGTATTCCCATCCACATCGGTAGATCGGACGGCATACCGGTATGGCGTACCGCCTTTGAGGCCGGTCAACAGGACATGGTGATTGTGGACCAGCATCTCGTCCGGATTACCGGACTGCATGGTATCCGCCTCGCCGACAGCCCGGTAAAATACCCGACTGTCGCTGAGTTCATCTGTTCGCCACTGTATGATGGCACGGTTCGGCGTCAGGCTACTGACGACAGGACGACCCAGCACACGCGGTGGCAAGTCGTCGGGTTTGTTGAGCGTGGTAAACTTCAAGGTGTCCGGAAAGGACGTGACGTTATCGCTACGATCGGTTGAACTGACCAGCACAAAATGGGCGGTATTCTGTTTCAAGCCCGTCAGGCCGATAATATGTCGATAGACAAAAGCGCCTACCCGCTTGATTTCGCCGAGGGCAGTGGTCTCGCCATACTCTAACGTACTGTTGCTCTGCTCGTCCGTGGTCCATCCGATGACGGCGCCATGACGGGATACGGCGAGCACCTGCGGTGCGACGATAGCAATAGGCGGTCTGTCATCCGGACGGGTTATGGTTTTGGTCGCCCGCGTCGGGCTGATGGTCGTCTGCCCGTCGCCGTCGGTAGCCAGGGCGCGATAGAAATATCTGGTCTCCTTCTGAAGACCGCCGATTTTAATTGCATGCCCAATGACGAAATTGGTGTCCTCAACGGAAGCATTCAGCGCATTTTTCGAGGTGCCGTATTCCACCTTTCCTGTACTGAGTTTGTCCGTACGCCAGGTGATCAGTAAGGCGGTATCGCCCGGCATGGCGAACGGCCCGGACACAAATGCAGGTGGGGCAGTATTGATGTTGAGATCTCGACGTCGTACGCCGGCCAGGTCGCCCAAGGTGGTCAAACTGGCAATCATGAACCGCTCATTGAACCGGTTGCGCGAAATCATGCCCTCCTGCGTGAGCCCGGAATCTGTCGCATACGCGAATGCCAGGGTATCATTGGCTGTGGTATCGACGCCGGAGTACTGCATGATTTTACCGAAAGCGTGGAGCCTGAGCGTTATGTGCAATGCCGCCAGGCTGGAAAAGGTGAAATTGGATTGTTCCACCTCATTAATAATAACCGTAGGCCGGACGAAGAAAAACGACGGCTTGCCCTGCACCGGGGCAAATAGGGTGCTGTCGTTTCGTATGGTGACATTTCGGATGTCTAACCGTATCGTCATATGCTCTGTTGCTGCCCCCGGTGGAATTTCAAGCGCCATACCGGCCAGGGCATTGAACAGAGGTTGTAACCCGGCAATCGGCGCATTAATCTGCGGCGGGGTGATAAACGGGAGACCTTCCGGTACCGTAGCTTGATGCAGCGTATCCGTCCGGGTCTGACCGTTGACATTGGACGTGACGGTCACCACCACCGTGATGGAATCTATTTTAATGTATAAAAACCCCCGAGGAACTGCGGCCACCAGCCCGCTCGGATTAGTTACGATGACGTTTCGGTAGCCCCTCATACCCGGTGGTGTACGCGCCGAAAGCTGTTCTGAGGAAAGAAACTTTACACTATCCGCGCTGACCCCACCGATAGTGACCGTAGCACCGTCCTTGAAGTTGTTGCCGGTAATCAATACCGGTGTGCCGCCCGTCACCGGACCGATCGGCGGAAAAATACCCTTGAGCGTGGGGATCACATCCGGTATGGCAGACGCCTGATTACTGACGCCGCTACGATTGCCGGAAAAATCAAAGGCGACCAGATGATATGTATAATCGACGCCATTGGTGACGTTGTGGTCTATATATTCGTTGGCAAAATGCGGCGCCTCCGATATAGAATCTGCGGCGGCAGCACCCGTTTTGCGGAACACGATATACCCTGCCAGATCATTTTCCGGATTGCGTGACCATTTTAAGCGCACGACCCCGTCGCCACCTGTGGCCGTCAGGCCGGTCGGGACGATAGGGGGAACCGTATCCGCTGTGGCCGTCGGCACGGCCTTGCGGGATACGCTCGGATTACTCTTATTGCCCCGAATATCAACGGCAACCACCTGGTAGAAATAGGTCGTGCCGATGGTCACGGATGCGTCGGTATAGTGGACGCCGGGGGCATTTACCCGCCCGACGGAATCGGGGGCACCGATCTTCAACCGGCGTAATATAATATAATGAGATAAATCAGGTTCCTTATTGGGTTCCCACCGGATGATGACCTGGCCATCTCCGTCGGTCGTCGTCGGATTGAACGGCGCCTTTGGCGGAGTCAGGTCCACCGGAGTTCCTATG
>CAJXCW010000118.1 GCA_913051705.1 uncultured bacterium | reverse complement strand
CTTCCGATCTTCTGGTGGCCGCCGGAGATCGCGTACGTATTTCTTCGCCCGGTACATCCGGTGGGCGCGGCTATATCGAAGAGATTTTGCCGCGGTCAACACGCTTCGGACGGACCAGGATGGACGGCTGGCGCAGTTCCAGAATCGAATTCGCCAGGCGGATTTTATAGATCGGCCCAGTATGCGGTTGGTTGGCGCCGCACGCTCTCATGCTCAGACGCTGGATGATCAAATTGAGTCCCTTGAAGGTGAATTGCTGGATATCTCCCGCCAGGAAAGCGGCGGCATTGTATTCAAACAGCCGCAGGAACCGGATCTGCAGTGGATCTGGTGGTGGCTCAACGAGCCGTCGGTGCAATCGCTTCTGCCCGCGACCTTTCCTGCACTTGAGGACTTCACCAACCAATACGATGAATGGCGTCGGGCCGAAGATCAACGACCGTTGGCCATTTATCTGGCTACAGGAGATCTCATCGGGTTTCTACTGATGAACAAACAGGACCGGCTGGCCGTCATGGATTTGATCATCATGCGCCCGGACTAACGGGATCAGGGCTATGGTACAGATGTGGTTACAGCCGCTATGCAACTGGCCTTCGAACATCTGGACGCTGAAGTTTTTGCCATAGAGGTCGATCTCAACCATGGTCCAGCGTTACGATGTTTCGAGAAATGTGGACTGAAATCCTTGCTGAAAGAAACCGAAACAGAAGCAGTTCAGGAATCCGACCTGGGGACCTACCTTCTTGGTTTGCATCAGGATGATTGGTTTAGACGGATGGATCAGTTCGAAACCACAAGAACCGTCTGGTCCCCAGATCAACAGATGAAGATTACTTTGGGGGATTTCGGAGGCCTGGGGGACAGGTGAAGGACGAAACGGCGAATCTGTGAATCACGAAGTGGTCGATGCGCGCGCTTCCGGAGGGAGTCATCCCATCTGCGAATCATCTGAGAAATAAAGCAGAGTTTTAAATATCATATGTGCTGAAACGAAATCCTTGCTTTTAGAACACCGTTCGTATTCTTTAATGATATACTACCTTTTACCATTATCTTATATTTTTGTTTTGATATGGATTCCCCTCAACACGGGGGTTTGACGCCGGATCATCTCCGGCTTGCTGATTAATCGGCGTTGGACCGCGCCATGTTCTCGCGAAACAGGGTGCATAGAAATGAAAGGAGGACAATAGATGAACCATTCACAAGGGGGGTGCGTCGTCTGATCTGATCAGATGACGTACCCCTTCAAGTGACCCGGGCGTCTCTTTTGAGGCGCCCGGTTTTTTATGCAAGCAAATCCCATGATTACTCATTGCGACAATTCCCGATGCGGCCGTTGCAACGACGCGGTGGCTGGGGGACCCACATATTATAGGGTAGCGGTATCCTTTGTATATGTTTAGCGCTCTGTTGTGTCGCCTAGAACGATCATCAAACCTCAAATATCTTCTCTATTTGCGTTAAGTTCACATAGCCTTCTTCTGTGACGAAGGTATTGTCCTCAATACGAATACCGCCGCCGAGTTCGGGGTAGTAGAGGCCAGGCTCATTTGTAACGATATGGCCCGCCTGAAGGAGGTCGGTGTTTTTAGATATGCGGGGGGGTTCGTGGATCTCCAGGCCGAAGCCATGACCGGTCCCATGAAAAAACCCCTGCATACGTCCGTTTTTCTCACCGGTTTCATATCCCCTGCTGGTGAACAGATTTTCAACTGCTTCATGAATTTCCTTGCCGTCGATACCTGCCTTGAGCCGGGAAAAGACCTGTTCCTGTCCTTCCAGAACCGTGCCATACATCCGTTTGAACACATCCGGTGCGGGTCCTTTGATGACCGTGCGGGTGATGTCGGCGAAATAGCCGGTTTTCATGGATTTGGGAAACACATCCAGAATGATCGGCGCATTCGCCGGCAGCGGTCCGGAGCCGGCGTTATGCGGGTCACACCCCTGGATACCGCCGGCCACGATGGTATGCTGGGCGATGCAGTCCCGTTCCAGCAGGTGGATGTGCAGGAGCCGTTTGATGTATTCGGACGTGAGTGGTCCTTCAGGTCCCTGTAATATCCCATCTTTGACGGTCGCCTCGCTGATGGCGGCGATGGCCACGCGTATGGCGGACTCCGTATGGCGGGATGCTTCGGAGATCGCGGCGACCTCGTCCGCTGTTTTCATAGGGCGCTGATTCCAGAACGGATCGGCTTTTGCCTGCACCGTAAATCCGCGCTCACGGAGCTGGTCCGCATAGCCCGTGGGAAATCGGTTGGGTACAAGCAAAGCATGGATTTTCTTTTCGTTTAACAATTCCGCAACGGCATCCATAAATTGGGATTTTTCACCGCTACGATCTTCAGCGCGCTTAGTGTAGACGGTGAGAGACAACACCTCGTCGGCCTTCGACTGGACCCGGGCACGGTCGATCTCCAGATCGCTCATCAGAACCGTCTTCTTACCATCTTGTTCGATGTAGGTATAGGCATCAGGCGCGAACAACCCGGAAGCGTACAGCATATCGGCATCGCTTTCACTGTCGGCAATGATCATAACGGCATCGGTATCGGGCAGTGTACTCATGTGCTGGGGCCTTTCAGGTGTTTCCAGAAAAAGTTTATAGTCCGCCGCCAGGCGTCGTGTGCCTCGTCGGGTCGGTACGATGTACGGGTGTCGTTGAAAAAAGCATGCGGCGCATTCTGGTAAATTTTGATCTCAAAGGACTTCTTATGTTCCATCATCGTATCCTTCAAACGATGTACATCATCTACAGGCACCACATGATCCTCACCGGCGAAGATACCGAGAATGGGACAGTGGAGCCGCGAGACCACATCGATCGGCGCTTCGGGTTTATTGGCGGTATATCCGGGGTAGGCCACCCTACCGTAAAAATCGGCGACCGCACTCAGCCGCGGCGTACGGGCGGCCATTAAATACGCATACAGACCACCCATGCAGAACCCCAGCGCACCGATCCGCTTTTCATCAACGAATGTCAGTACATTCAGATGCGCGATGGCGGCCACCAGATCGTTTAAGAATCGGCTGTCGGGTATCGAGCGAACCAGATCCAGCATCATGGTCGCATCATCCTGGTGCTGGAGTGGCGTCTCCCGGGAGAAAAGATCGGGCGCAATGGCGACGAACCCTTCGCGGGCCAGCCGTATGGCCACATCTTTGATATGATCCACCAGTCCGAAAATCTCGTGAATAACGATGATCGCCGGGTAGACCCCCGGTCCGTCAGGCCGGGCGATGAAGGCCGAAACAGGCTGGTCTTTCCCCGGATAGTCCGCCATAGCCGACATAATGCTGATATCGCCGGCTTCCGCCGTATCGTGGGTTGGCTCTTCCCTCAAGTTGTCCACAAATCCGGTCAAGCCCTTGACGCCCTTCCGGACGAAATCGCGTCTGTTGAATTGTTTGTCGGTCATATTCTATCATTCCGCCTGAACCACAGCCGCAATACCCTGGCCACCGCCGATACACGCGGCTGCGACGCCGTATCTCTTCTTCTGCCGCCGCAATTCATAAAGCAGGGTCAACACCAGCCTGACGCCGGTCGCCCCCAGGGGATGCCCCAGGGCGATGGCGCCGCCATTGACATTGGTGCGGTCCCGGTCCAACTCGAGTTCTTTCTCTACCGCCAGATACTGGCCGGCGAAGGCTTCGTTGATCTCAAACAGGTCGATGTCATCCAGAACTAATCCGGCTCGAACCAGTGCCGTTCGTATCGCCGGGGCCGGGCCGATACCCATAATGGACGGGTCCACGCCGACCACGCCCCACGACAGCAACCGTCCGATGGGCTTACATCCGGTGGCTGTCGCATAACGCCGGGAGACGATCACCAGCGCCGCAGCGCCATCTACAATACCGCTGGCGTTACCGGCCGTGACCATGCTGTCTGCCCCGAAAGGCGGTTGTAACGTGCCCAGTTTTTCTACTGAGGTGTCCGCAACAAAATGGTCATCCTTGTCGACCACGGTGATGTCGCCTTTGCGTCCCTTGATCTCGACGGGTACGATTTCATGCGCCAGCGTACCGTCTGCCGTCGCCCGTGCGCCGGCCTGGTGGCTGCGGCAGGCATAGGCGTCCTGGTCCTCACGCGTAATACTGTATTTGTTGGACAGATTATCGGAGGTGATGGCCATCGGACAGCCGCACCGTTCATCCGTCAACGCCGACAGCAGCATGTCTTCCATATTACCGCCGCCGAGGCGCAGCCCTTCCCGAGCACCCCGAACGACAAAAGGCGCCTGGCTGAGATTTTCCGATCCGGCTGCAACGACTACTTTTGCCTCTTCGAGCAGGATAAGCTGAGCCCCCGAGATAAGCGCCTGAATACCGGAGCCGCACAGCCGGTTGACCGTCAGCGCCGGTGTGTCGATTGAACAACCCGCATCGAGTGCGACATGCCGGGCGGCATAAATCGGATTACTGCTCGTCTGTACCGCATTGCCCAGCATCAGATGATCCACCTCCTCCGGCGCGACACCCGCCCGTCGTAACGCCCCTTCCGTCGCCAACGCTCCCAGGTCCACAACCGACAGACTCGCCAGCGCCCCACCCCGTTTTCCAGCCCCGGTCTTACCGCCGACCCACTCCGCCATCGGCGTACGGGCACCTTCTAATATGACTACTTCGTCTTGCATGATTACTCCGTTTAGAATTGTCTGATTTGTTGATTGTCTGATTGTCTAATTGTAGCGATATATAAAGTATACCAATCAGACAATCAGACAATCAACAAATCAATAAATATAGAATCCCTCACCGCTTTTCCGTCCGTTCTTCCCTGCGGCGACCATTTTACGCAACAGCGGCGGTGCGGCGTACCGGTCGGTACGGAAGGCATCGTACAGGACATCGGCGATGTACAGTGTGGTGTCCAGACCGATGAAATCAAGTAATTTGAGCGGTCCGAGCGGATGGCTGCATCCGAGGACCATGCCTGTATCGATATCTTCTCTGGTGGCCACCCCCGTCTCCACCAGCCTCACGGCATCCAGAAGATACGGGATTAAGAGATAATTGACGATAAAGCCCGGCGTATCCTTGACTTCGATCACCTGCTTGCCCAGAGACTCACCGAACGCCCGAGTCACCGCTACGGTCTCAGCACTCGTTTCCAGTCCGATGACCATCTCGATCAGTTTCATCACAGGGACGGGATTGAAAAAATGTAACCCCAGTACCTGAGATGGTCTGCCGGTTACGGCCCCCAGTTCAGTAATCGAAATGGACGACGTGTTGCTGGCCAGGATCGCATGAGGTGGTGCGATACCGTCGAGAGTACGAAACACTTCTTTTTTTACATCCGCATTTTCCGTTACCGCTTCGATCACCAGGTCACACGTTCCGAATGCCGCAAACTCCGTTGTTCCGGTTATACGACCGAGGACCTCAGCCTTACCGTCCTCTGTAATCTTTCCTTTAGCCACATTTCCTGCAAGAATACTGTCAATGCGCCCGATGCCCTTCTCCAGCAATTCATCCGACGCCTCCCGCACAATGGTGCAATACCCGTTCTGCGCCGCAACCTGCGTAATACCCCCACCCATCAAGCCGCATCCTACTACGCCTATGGTTTTTATGATCATGTTTCCTCCCAAAACTATCTCATGTCTAACAAATACCCCAGCAAATCAGCCATCGTAATCAGATCCAGCGCGTTGTGATCCATGATAGGTTTCAACAAAGCAGCATTGCCGGTACGGACGAACAGGTGATACGTATCCGGGATGTCCGTCCCCGGGATGTCGCCGTCACGCCCCCGACCGCAGATCCATTTTTCCAGCGTCTGTAATTTACAGTTCGGCAGTTTGTCTCGCCATCGTTTGCGGGACAGTCCCAGTAGATCCAGATGCTGCATCGGAAAGCGGCAGCGAATGGCATTGGCAAAATACCGATCCCGGATATAGGGAATGTCAAACGACTTACCGTTAAAGGTAATAAACGTGTGATACAGTTCTAATTGTTCCGCCAGATATTCCAGCAGCGGCGCCTCTTCCGCATAATCCCGGGCCAGCAACTGATACACGCGCAGCCGCTCCCCGTCGAACACCATCAGGCCGACCAGAAACAACGGCACGCCCAGAAACCCGGTAGTTTCGATATCAAGATATAACCACCGCACAGGCGAAACATCTTGAATCGGTGTATACCCAGGCGGCAGTTCGACCCGGCCATCCAGATGCAGGTGGTGGTGCATATCGACGATGGGATCTATATCCGGATGCATAGCCGCCGCATCCGGTTCGACCAGATAGAAGACCCCCGACGGCATGGGTATCTCCCGGCCGCCCAGCGTTTCATCGATTCCGGCACCAGGAAAACCCCCTGCCCGTCGCGCTTCAAGGCGCCCCGCTGCCCGCTTCAGCCGCTCCCGAAAACGGACTGAGTCATCCGTCGGCGCCGTGTCTTTCGCCTTCGTTTCCGTTGGCTTATTTTTCTCTGCCAGTCGTTTTCGCAGAGCATCGGACAGTGTGGCCATGCAGAGATCCTTAACCCTTACACATTTGAAATATCAAGACTGGTTTTGATCGCCCGTCCGACCGAAAGCCCCATGTCCGGCAACGGGAATTCAGGGATTTCTTGTCGTCGTCGTACTATATCAACTTCGTCACCGCCACCTTAAACCGTAGCCCACGCGCTTCAAAATTTGTAAACATATCATAGCTCGCGCAGGCGGGTGAGAGGACGACCACATCGCCTGATTGGGCCAGGTCGGTACTGTGGGCAACGGCTTCTTCCATGGAAGAAGCGCGGTCGATGATCAGCGATGTCACAGGTTGCTTGCCAATGGCCGTCTCAATGGCCTCGGCCGTATCGCCGATCAGCACCACAGCTCTGGCGTGCTGACCTATTTCAGCCGCCATCTCGTCAAACGGCACACCCTTGTCATAGCCGCCGGCGATCAGCACCACTGAGGTATCAAACGCCTGTAAAGCAACGATTGTCGAGGCCGGTGTGGTGCAGGCCGAGTCATTGTAATATTTCACGCCGTCAACCTCCGCCACCCACTCCAGGCGGTGCGCCACTCCGTTGAAATCCGTCACGATTTTTTGAATAAGAGAAGCGGGTATCTCGCAGATACAGGCGACTGTTACAGCGGCCAATGTGTTGGACAGATTATGCCGCCCCGGCAGAGGGAGCGCGTCGACCGGGCAAACACGACGTTCGTTCGCTTCATCACGGTAGACAATGTGGCCATCCCGCACGAAACAGCCCTCCTCCACAGGCCGGTCTATGCTGAACCAGAGGACGCGCCCCGGACAGTCCGGCGCCCAGGATCGAATCGATTCGTCATCCGCATTTAATATAGCGATATCATCGGCTTGCTGATAACGTACGATATGTTGCTTGGCTGATTCATAAGCGGCATAGGTCCCGTGCCAGTCCAGATGGTTGGGAGACAGGTTGGTGACTACGGCGATGTGCGGACTACGGGCTGTCCAGGCCAGGCGTTGGAGTTGAAAACTGGACAATTCGAGGACAACCCGGGTGCTTTTTGGCGTCTTGTCGAGATCGTTGAGAATAGATCGTCCGATGTTGCCGCCGACCAGCGTCCGGTCGTCATGGGCTTGAAGCAGTGCGCCAATGAGGCTGGTGGTGGTCGTCTTGCCGTTGCTGCCTGTGATGCCGATAATCGGCGCAGGGCACCGCTCGAAGACCAGATTCATCTCGGTCGTCAATGGGATGCCGTGTTCCTGTGCCAGATAGATATAGGGATTGTTGTCGGCGATGGCCGGACTGACAACGACCAGATCGGCTGATGTGATGTCTTCATCGCGGTGTTCACCTAAGACATATCGTATCGTCGGCCATTTTGAGAGCGCATCAATAGAAGATCGTAACGTGTCTTCCGTTTTCTGGTCGGTTACGGTCACTTCCGCACCGCGCGCCGCAAAAAAACGAGCGGCGCCCACGCCGCCGGAAAAGACGCCCAGGCCAAGAATGGTTATGCGTTCTCCCATCCACGTCCCCTTGTCAGCCCTACTGAATTCCCTTGACACCAACACATACCCTGCTTAAGATACGGCAAAGTAGAAAACCGAATCAGTCCATGAGCTTGAGCCGTTCGAGTAGTTCGGCCAGCAGTGCGCGGGTGGTTGGCGCTTGATTGTCCTGTGAATCCCTCATTAATAAGCGTAAGTCTTCGATGGTGTCGATATCCAGAAGTTTGATATCGTTGAGCACCGCGTGCGTGATTCGGAGGTTTTGCAGCAGCGCCACAGTTTCCTGAAGTTCTGAACCTGAACTCCATCTGGAAATCGTAAAGATGTTATGCAGCCGGCACATGCCAATCATATTGTACGCCCCGTCATACGCGGGTACGAGCACAATATCGTGAGATGAGAGCGCCCGGCAAGCTTGCTCAATCACGGCTTCGTCCAGATAAGGGAAATCGCTTCCGGAAATGATGACATACTGATATCGGGTCAACAGGTCTTCGAAAATTCGGTACATCATCTCGCCTAAATTGGCGCCGGTCACCGTATGATGGTGTACATGCGGTCCGGTGATCGTACGAAAGGCTTTCTGATGCTCCGGTTGAGTTGTACCCAGAAAGACATCGTAGCCGTGTCCCTGGTGTTGCTGAAACCGGTCGATCAAAAAAGCCCGATACAGGTCGGCCGCCAGACGGTAGGCTTCTTCCTGACCAATGACCCGACCGAATGCGTCCGGTACATCTTTAAGGCCGGTATAGCCATTATCGGCCGTCCCATTGACCAGGCGGGTCTTGACACTTTGCGGTTCAGGATATTTGGCTAACAGAACAAGGGCTGTGGATGATAGCATGGAATCGGCTTAGTGGGCAAAGCTTGCTGAAATTGCCAACGGGGTGTTATTTGGCTAATTTAATTTTTTATCGTAGCCTCACGGCGTGCCGTGAGCCTTATTAACATGATCATCGACAAAGATAACGTAGCAGAATATGTTCACGCAAGACATCTTTTGGACGTTCCGCCCGATTTGGATTATTCAGTGGATCCATTGGGTGGTGGCTTTCTTAATACCGTTCTGCGAATCTCCTGCGGGGGCCGATCCGTCATCATCAAGCAGGCGCTGCCCGCCTTGCGGCTGTTTCCGGATCTCAAAGTAACGACCGACCGGATTGTATTCGAACACCGGGCGCTTTTAAAGCTCAATGAGCTGTTTCCAGGGCAGACCATCCCGTCGGTGTTGCATTTCAATGATGAACATCGTATTCTGGTCATGGGCGATCTTGGCCGGACGCCGTTGCTGGAAACCATGTTGACCGATGGACAGGTCGATCCGTTCACGGCAGAACGACTCGGCGCCTTTGCGGCTGAATTGCATCAGCGAACGTATGATGATGACGCGTTGCGCGATCAATTCGATAACGGAGCTATGCAGCAGTTACGGCTTCAGTATTGTTTTTATTTTGTCACCGAACCAGCCTTGTTGGAGGTTGCCCAACGATTGGGACAGACATTTACCGAAGAGAAACGGGTATTGCTCCACGGTGATTTCTGGACGGCCAGCGTGATGGCCCTCGATACAGGGATTCAAATATTCGACCTGGAGTTTGCCTATTATGGGCATCCTGCCCAGGATATCGGTTTTATGATGGCGCATTACCTGTTGCACGCATACAATACCCCGCGTGTGGCCGGGGCCGTCTTCGATGCGGCCGGTCGTCTCTGGAATACCTATGTGGCCGGTATGGGCGATTTGCTGCCGGAGGATTGCGAATTGAACGCCCTGCGTCAGGCCGGCCTGGAAATGCTGTTCCGAATCGACGGCATTAATCAGGTCAAATACATCACGGATGACGGAGTCAAAGTCCGCATACGGCTTGCCGCCAAGCGGCTTATGCTTGATGATCAGATGAAGGTAGACGATATAAAAATTTGTTGATTTGTTGATTGGAAGTCCCTTTTTAATATCATAACATGCAGTATATATTAGGTTTTTGTTTTTCAATCACCAAATCACTAATTAAGGAGTATTACTTTGGGTAAAGGCAGATCCATCTTATTCGGCCTGGTTATCGCCATCGTGGGCGTGTGGGCGCTTGTCGGGTTCTGGGCGAACCTGTTTGTTGAGGCGCTATGGTTCGATCAACTGAGTTTCAGCGACGTGTTCTGGACGATCCTCAGCGCCAAGTTTACCATCGCGCTGGTGTTCGGCTTTACCGCTCTGGTGATCCTCGGGGTCAATGTATATATAGCGCGCTATCTGGCTTCCCGGCTCACAGAACTGCATCTTTTCAACGAAGAGCTTTCAGAGTTGGAGCAACTGTTTTCGTCCTCTAGGCTGGTGGATCTCGTGACGGTCGGTGGCGTGCTGGTGATCTCCGGTATCCTCGGGGTGATCGGTCTGGCCGACTGGGATGGGATACTCCGGTATTTCAACCAGGTGCCGTTTGGATCGAATGATCCTATTTTTGACTACGACATCGGCTTTTATGTCTTCTCTCTGCCGTTCTGGGATTTCGTACGGTTCTGGCTGCTCCTCACTGTGGTCGCCTCAGCTATTGCGGTGACCTTGTATTATCTGTACCGCGGCGCCGTGATTATCGAAGAGCGGGGGATGCAGATCCGCTCCTATGCCCGTAACCACGTTTGTCTCCTTGGCGTCGTGATCTTCCTGCTTATGGCCTGGGGTTACCGGCTCGATATGTTCAAACTGTTGTATTCCGACTCGGGTTTTACCTTCGGAGCAGGATACGCCGACGTGCATGCCCGTCTGTATGGTTACTGGATGCTGATATTTGTTACCATAGGCTGCGGCGGTATTTTAGTATCCGCGATGTTCTCCCAACGACGGAAGCTGCCCCTTATCGCTGTCGGCGGCATGATTATCTCTTCGGTGCTCATCGGCGGTATTTATCCCAATCTTGTCCAGTATTTCGTCGTCACGCCTAATGAGTATGAGATGGAAGAGCCTTATATTCAATATAATATTGACTATACGCTGAAAGCCTATGGACTGGATACGGTTGATCAGGTGCCTTTCCAGATTCAGAATGATCTGACGGCCGAAGATATCCAGAACAGCATGACTACCATCAACAACATCAAGTTGCAGGACAAGCGCCCATTGCGTCGTACATATCAGCAGCTTCAGGAAATCCGCACGTACTACGATTTTGCCAACGTGGATGAAGATCGTTACATCATTGACGGCCAATACCGGCAGGTCATGCTGTCCGCCCGGGAAATATCCTATGCCCAGATCCCATCAAAATCCTGGTTGAATGAGCACCTGTTTTACACCCACGGCTACGGCGTATGCTTGAGCCCGGTGAATACCGCGACGCCGGAAGGCCTGCCGATTCTGTTCGTCAAAGATATTCCCCCTGTGGCCGTGGACGATGTACTCAAGATTACCCGCCCTGAATTATATTTTGGTGAGAACATGGACGCTTACGCGGTGGTCAAAACGACTCTGGAGGAATTCGACTATCCGGAAGGGGATGCGAACAAGTTCATCCGTTACCAAGATGATGGCGGTGTGGAGCTCTCGTCGTATTTTCGTCGGCTGGCCTTCGCCCGGTATTTCAGCGAAATCAATTTTATGATCAGTCCGCTCATCACGGACGAAAGTCAGGTGATGTACCATCGCCGTATTCAGAACCGGGTGGAGAACATCGCGCCGTTTCTGGAATTTGATGACGATCCCTATCTGATTATCGCCGACGGCAAGCTGTACTGGATGGTAGATGCCTATACCGTAACGGGTTTTTATCCTTATTCACAGAAATTCAGCGGCCTGCAACGCCTGCCGGATCAGGACGTACTGGGTAATCAGCCGGGTATCCCCGGAATCAACGCGCCGCCGCGCCGCCGTTTTGTGAGTAATCAGCCCGCTTTACGCGCCATCAACTATATTCGGAATTCGGTCAAGGTGATCGTTGATGCGTATACGGGCGAGACGCAGTTTTATATCGCGGATGAAGAGGATCCTCTGATACAAACCTATCAGAATATATTCCCTTCCCTTTTCCGTCCCATCTCCGAAATGCCCCGAACCCTGCGGGATCATATCCGATATCCGCGTGACCTTTTTGCCATTCAGGCTGCCATGTACCGGATCTACCACATGACCAACCCGCAGGTTTTTTATAATCAGGAAGATCTCTGGGCGGTACCTCAGCAGATGTACGCAGGCACTGAGCAGCAGATGTTTCCTTACTACGCCGTGATGAAAACCGCGAAGATGGACACAGAAGAATTGCTTCTTCTTCTGCCGTTTACGCCTTCCAACAAAGAGAACATGATCGGCTGGATGGCTGCGCAATGCG
Source organism: uncultured bacterium (assembly GCA_913051705.1). Taxonomy (GTDB): domain Bacteria; phylum JAAXHH01; class JAAXHH01; order JAAXHH01; family JAAXHH01; genus CAJXCW01. Next base: position 3,755 of record CAJXCW010000118.1, on the reverse strand, counting down.
ACCCGACCAACTACGGTCGTATCCTGGTATACAATTTTCCAAAACAGGAACTCGTTTACGGCCCGATGCAGATCGAAGCCCGAATCAGCCAGGATGCGGATATCGCGAAGGAATTAACCCTGTGGAACCAGGAAGGTTCAGAGGTCATTCGGGGTGATATTATCGTGGTGCCCATTGAAGAATCGCTGCTCTACATCGAACCCATGTATCTCCGGCAACGATCCTCGCGCGGCGGGTTGCCTGAACTCAAACGCGTAATCGTCGCCTACGGCAATCGGATCGCCATGCGTGAAACGCTCGACCAGGCGTTAGCTTCCGTTTTTTCCTTCGATGGAACGTTGGCCCTTCAGACACCGGTAATCGGAGAAGGCCAGGATGTCCTCCAGCCACGCCGGGCGAATTTAAATGAACTGGCGAGACGGGCCCTGTCACAGTTCAACGAAGCCCAGGATCGTTTCCAGCAAGGCGATTGGGCCGGCTACGGCACCTCGCTTCAGCAGTTGGAAAACGTCCTGAGACGCCTCGCAGACGACGCCAGCCAGCAGGAGTGAGGGAACAGTGATTTGTTGATTTGGTGATTTGGTGATTTGTTGATTGTCTGAATTTAGTTTTTTCAATCACCAAATCACCAAATGACCAAATATACGAGACCCCCATGCCAATCCAAAAGCTTACCTTTCAAAATACAGACGGCCATCAACTATCCGCCCGTTTGACCATTCCGGCCGATGGAAAGCCTATCGCTTACGCCCTGTTTGCCAATTGCTTTACCTATAGCAAAAACTTGAAGGCTGTGCGTCAGATCAGTCAGGCGTTGACGGACCAGGGGATTGCCGTCTTGCAGTTTGACTTTACCGGCCTTGGTGAGAGCGAAGGCGATTTTGCCGATACAAATTTCTCGTCCAACGTGGACGATTTGATTGTTGCGGCCGAGTTTCTCAGCGAACAATACGATGGGCCCCACCTGCTGATCGGCCATTCCCTCGGCGGCGCGGCGGTCCTGCAGGCTGCCACGTCTATCCCATCATGCGTAGCGGTTGCCACCATCGGCGCCCCGGCAGACCCGGAGCATGTTCTCCATCTGATCGGCGACGCCAGAGAAACGATCGAGAAGGAAGGACAGGCGACCGTGACCCTGGCCGGTAGATCATTTACCATCAAAAAACAATTCCTTGACGACCTGGAGAAGACGCGTATGGAAGAGGCCATACGCAATCTGCGGCGCGCTCTGCTGGTTTGTCATTCACCCATTGATAAAACGGTCGGCATCGACAACGCGGCGCGTATCTTTCAAGCAGCGCTCCATCCCAAGAGTTTTCTCTCTCTCGACACCGCAGATCATCTGCTGATGAAAGAATCCGACGCCCAATATGCAGGCCAGGCTATCGCGTCCTGGGCAGCTAAATACCTGGACAGACCGGAAGCAACTAAATCCAATCAGGTAGAGTCGGATAGTCAGGTGGTCGTTCGTACGGGACGGGAACATTACCGTACGGAGATTATTGCTACCGGTCATCATTATACGGCCGACGAGCCGGAATCAGTAGGCGGCACGAACCAGGGTGGTACGCCTTACGACTTTCTGCTTGCCGCGCTTGGTTCCTGTACGTCCATCACGCTACGCATGTACGCGGACCGCAAACAATGGCCTGTAGAGGAGATAATCGTCCGGCTTCAGCACGAGAAGATCCACGCCGAAGATTGCGAAGCATGCGAGACCACCGAAGGCAAAGTGGATCGTATCGAACGGGAAATCGAACTGGTCGGCGACCTGTCGGAAGAACAGCGAAAACGCCTGCTCGAAATTGCCGACCGCTGTCCCGTACACCGTACACTCCACTCGGAAATTCTTGTGCAGACAAGGCTCAGGGGGTAGGTTGAGCAGGGTGAAAGGGTGGGAGGCCGTTTAATTGCATTTCCCCCTCCATCCTTCCATCACCCTGTTTTTCCTGGGCGCTGTGGGTACTTCGTCTGCAACCCGGCATCGCCTATTTCTACGGCGGTATCGCTAAAATCAACGGCGACTGGCTTCGCGGCGAGCCTATGCGACTGTGGCTGTCGGCCCGGACCGATTTTCCTATGATCGGGGCGTTATTTACCGAAGAGTGGGTCGTCTATACTTTTTCGTACAGTGGAAACGAACGTATCTGCACGCCTGTTTCTTCGCCCTGACGTTCCCCGTGATGAATGCCCAGTTATTCAATATCGGCATCTTTCCCTGGCTCATGATTGCAGCCACCGTCGTACTCTATTATCCGTTTCCGTGGCCTGATCCGGGTAAGCTGTGGATCAAAGGCGCCAGGCGGCTGCGCCGGAAGCCCGAGGTGCCGCTCAAGACCGGGAAACGTGGCTGAACGGCCGCGATTATCAGTGGATGATCGATCCGGACGCCAACCTGGCTGCCCAGGAACGGTCTCTGTGCTCCGCGGCATGGATCGTGCCGCTCACCGGACCCTTGCGCGGTCCCGGCGCTGGGGAATAGGCTGCGTCGAAGAAGGAGGAATGAGAAGGGATTTTGGAATTATGATTTTTGAATTATGATTTACAACCGACCGTTCAGATCATTCCTGCCCACTTGCCGATTCCCCATGCTCCCCATCCCCGTCCCTCCCGATTTCCGCATCATTGCCCACCGCGGCGCCTCCGCCTATGCGCCGGAAAATACGAAACCCGCGTTCGAGCTTGCTCAGAAAATGGGAATCTCAGAAGTAGAACTGGATACGCAACTCTCAGCAGACGGCATGGTGGTTCTGTGCCATGATCTGACGCTGGAACGCTACGGGCATGGCGAGCGGTTCGTTGAATCCTTGTCCGCAGAGGACCTGTTATCGCTTGACATGGGCGCGTGGTTCTCTCCTTATTTCTTTGCTGGGATACCGATGCTCTCTCTTGATCAGCTTCTGGCCGGATTTACCGATACGTTAGTGTACCATATTGAACTCAAAGGACGGGCAAAAACGTTGCCCGAGGTGGTCCTCAAAGCGGTTGTCGAAAGAAATCTCCTGGACAACGTTATTTTCACCTCATTTTCCTACGAACATCTTTTACGTATGCGAACCCTTTTATCAGACGGTAGATTAGCCTGGCTCGTTGATGCATTTGATCCGCAGACTTTAGACCGGGCACAAGCGCTGAATCTCTTTCAACTCTGCCCAAGAGCCGATCAGGTGACAGAGGAGACGGTCAACAGAGGAAGAACTGCAGCCACGAAAATCCGTGCCTGGGGTATCTCCGGCACACCGCAGGAGGTACGTCGGCTGATTCATCAGGTCATTGATAGCGGATGCGACGGTATGACGATCAACTGGCCGGATTGGGTGGGGTGAAACTACGAATCCGCGAATCAAAGAATCTGTGATTATTATGAATATTCTAACGTATATATGCAGGCTCTTTGAGTTTCGTAGCTTCGTAGTTTCGTAGTTTCCAAAAAGTCAGGCAGACCTATGACCGGTATGGAATTAAGCAGATGATTTTTCTTTAAAGAGGGACTGCCGTGCCTCAAGGAGCAATTTCGGTCTATCGCTGCCCGATGCGCCGCCGGGTTGATCTCCGGGGGATTACCTTCCGGATGCGGCAGTGAAGTGATGGGATTTGATGATACGCATTCCCATGATCATAACTATGGGCCGCGCATTTACGATTTATGCTGTATCTTACTATTGGAAATGGAAACATGAAGATAGATTAAGGTATTTAACCTGATTAATTCACAAAGTGTTGAAATGGGGTGTAACACTACCTGAAGGGTCCAT
>CAJXCW010000117.1 GCA_913051705.1 uncultured bacterium | reverse complement strand
AGACCGTAAAACACCTGTTGCGAGTGTTGCGTCAGATGTTTACCCATGCTATCGATTGGAGTTACATCCGGGAAAATCCGGCGAAGAAGGTGCGCAACCCAAAGATACCGAAATTTGAAATGGACTTCTTGTCGGCTGATGAGGCGCGGGTTTTTCTGGACCATGTGGATACCAGATGGTATGCGTTCTTCCTGACGGCCATCACGACCGGTTTACGTGTAGGGGAACTGCTGGCTATGCGGTGGCGCCATCTGGATTGGAACGGCGGGACTTACCATGTCAAGGAAACGTGTCTGCGGGCGAGGGGCGGCTATTCCGCCTCAATAACGGAGCCTAAGACCGAATCGTCTATTGCCTCAGTCAATATTACCCCGTTATGCCTTGAGGCACTCAGGGGGCATCGGAGGAGCCAGGCGGAACGCCGATTGTCTTTAGGGTCGGACTATGTGGAAAACGATCTGATCTTTGACACGGATAACGGTGGAATGCTCGATTCCTGCAACATTGTCAAACGGGTTTTCAATCCGGCACTGAACGCGGCGGGTCTGCGGCGCATCCGGTTTCACGACCTGAGACACACTTGCGCATCACTGCTGATCGCCCAGGGTGAAAATCCGAAGTACATCCAGAAGCAATTGCGCCATGCGTCCGTTGAAATGACATTCGACCGTTACGGACATCTATTGCCGGATACTAACCGGGAGGCGTCTATACGCCTGGATGAGACACTGTTCGGAAAACAGAAAGAGTTGTTAAGCGCTGTATAGCAGTCGATTTGAAGGTCTCAGCCTGCTAACATCCTGCTAACGGTGTGCTAACGGAAGTAGCCAAAACAGCATGAATTACCAACAACGGAGATAAAGTATGAACTCCCGTAACCCTAAGGCAGACAAACTAATACGTACCAACATAAAACAGAACAAAAGGGGCGAAACAATCTCCGAAGCCGTAGGTCAGAGGTTCGAATCCTCTCTGGCGGATATCTCGTCCTTTGATGGGCGACTGTCCTGATTTAATCTTCCATACAATGGATTTTGGAGTAAATATCTAACTGTAGAAGCATACCATTTCGTTGATTTGGTTGCTTTATACGATCGTTTGGTCGGCACAGCCATCTCATTGAGCTTTCCTGCAATTCGTCGTAAACTCCATCCTTCACCTCGCCAAAATTGGACCTGCCCTATAATTTCCTGCTCGGTCTCATTTGGAACCAATTGGTTGCCGGATAAATTGTATCCAAAGGGTGTTATACCGTATACAATGTGGTGCTTTTTTTTCAATTTGATCGAAGCTTTTGTTCTTTCTGCAGGTAGATTATGTTCCATGTCAGCCAGCACAGATATAGTATTCATAAAATGAAGACCTGATTCCAGGTCTGTTCTTACCGTATTGGCATTCAGATCAATCACGTGAAAGATGATCCCGGCTTCTTGCCATGATGTAATATAATTATAAGAATCCGAGGCATTCCTGAATAACCTGTCCAACCTCCAAGTAATAATATGTTGTATGCCCTCCGTCTTGACCATATTCAACAGATCATTTCCGCCCAATCGATCAGAAAGCGGTACGGATGCCACGACTTTGTCGTCTATTAATGTCAACAATACATCGATCGCCTCGTCCTGGCAATATTGTTGTAGGCACCGTTTCTGGCTGGATTTTCTAAATAAGGCTTTTCTCGTTTCTAACGGTCCTATCCGGATATAACAGATGGCTTTGTTCATCAGTCCTCCTCATACATTTTTTGATTGAAAAGTCACTTTTTCTTCTTCATTTAACAGGATTAAATTCTTTCAAATTGGAACGTTATGAATTATATATTCAAAAAGCTGTATGGCAACTTTTTCCTTGCAAAGTCTATCATATAATAATATATTACACCGGTGCTGCAAAGAGTGGGCGTAGTAGTGCCCGCTTTTTTTGTGTAAATTATAGATTGATTATAATAAGATGCAATTTGATTCTGAACAGATTACCGATGATATCCGCAAACTAGTTGAACCTGTTGTCGACAGTTATGGATTTGAATTAGTAGACATTGAAATTTTAGGCGGACGGGGACGCTGTATCCTTAGGATTTTAATCGAAAAACCCGGTCGAATCACTATTGATGATTGTGTTAAAATAAATAGAGAAGTATCCGACCTGTTGGACATTGAAGATCTGATCCCTTCACGATATACCCTGGAAGTATCATCCCCCGGCCTTGATAGACCATTTAAAACCGTTCGAGATTATGAAAGAGCGTATGGCCAACTGGTAAAAATCATTACGAGTGAAATGGTCGATGGGACAAACGTTCATATAGGGCGACTCGAACAATGCGAAAAAGGAATGGTCATATTGAATAATATGGATAAGCAGACTAATATACCCCTCGATTCGATTCAAATAGCAAAGCGTGAATTGACCTGGGAATGAAGAAGAGTAAAGGGAGTTTTTTAATGAATTATGAAGTTTTAGAAGCATTAGGGCAAATTACAAGAGAAAAAAATATTGACCGTGAATTGATCTGGGAGACGCTCACCTCAGGACTCATTGCAGCGGCTAAGAAACGGTTTGAAACTGGCGATAATTTAGACGTTAGAATTGATGAAACGTCTGGAGTCATGGAGGTAGTCGCCCAATGGGACGTTGTCAAAGAAGTAGAAGATCCTGAGACGCAGAAATCACTCGAGGCCGCCCGGGAGATCGATCCAGACGCTAAAGTGGGCGCTCAGATAGAGCAACAATTACCATTTGTGGAATTTGGTCGAAATGCGATTCAATCCATAAAACAAGTGGTTGTACAGCGTGTTCGTGAAGCTGAGCGTGAAAATATATATGAAACGTACAAAGATCGGATCGGAGACATTGTTACAGGCAGTGTTCAGCAAATCGATCGAGGCAATATCGTCGTAAAATTAGAGCGAACTGAAGCCTTGTTGCCATGGCGCGAACAAATAAGACGTGAACGATATCGCCAGAGTGAAACCATTCGGGCCTACATTCTGGATGTCCAACGCTCAACAAAGGGCCCTCAGATTATTCTTTCAAGGGCATGCGATGAATTTTTAGAGCTTCTTTTTCGGATGGAAGTACCTGAAATACATGAAGGTATCGTTGAAATAAAGGCTGCGGCAAGAGAACCGGGAGATCGATCGAAAATAGCGGTATTTTCCCATGATGATCGGGTTGATGGGGTCGGCGCCTGTGTTGGTATGAAGGGAACCCGCGTTCAGGCCGTTGTCAGGGAATTAAACAATGAGCGCATTGATATCGTTCCCTGGAGTAGTGATCCATCCGTCTTTGTTACGCAGGCTTTGCGCCCTGCTGATGTTGCACAAGTAAATATCTTAAATATCGAAGAAAAAAAGATGAGCGTAGTCGTAGAGGACGATCAGTTGTCTCTGGCTATCGGGAAAGCAGGACAGAACGCAAGACTGGCCGTCAAATTGACCGGTTGGAATATTGATCTTATCAAACGATCAGATCTTGAAAGAAAACTCATGGAGGAGACTTTCGGTCCCAGTAGTGATGAAGAAGAAAATGGTCTGGTAAATAGCGACGACCCTACCGAAGATGAGGGGACAAATGGCGCTGGGGCTCTGGATCAAATAAGTGATCTCTCGAAAAAAATACGGGAGAAACTTGAAGGCGCCGGATTTAACACGATAGAATCGTTACAAAATGCATCAAAGGATGATCTGACGTCCATAGCCGGCATCGGCGAGATCACAGCCGACAAAATTTTGACTGCTGTAAAATAACCTGATTATCCGCCAACCGTGAAAACACTATTGAAGAGACAGCACAACACATCCGTCCTTGGACTACTCGGCCTTGCAAATCGTGCCCGGCAGACAAAGGGAGGTTCTACTGCAGTGAAGGAATCAGTTCGTACCGGTAAAGCAAGTCTCGTAATCTTAGCGACAGATGCGTCTGACGGAACAAAGCGTTGGGTTACTCGACTTGCAGAAATGCACGCTGTTCCGGTACTGGAACAGCATACCAAAAACGAGTTGGGGGATAGTTTGGATCATACGCCCAAAGCAGTCTTGGCGGTGCTTAATCGTCATTTTGCGAGTGGAATCATAGAAAAATCGAGTCTTCAAGTCCCCCTCAAAACTGCAGACCTTAATAGGACGAGGCAATAGTAGATATGGCAAAAAAACGCATATATGAAATCGCAAGGCAATACAATATATCCAGTGATGCGCTTGTAAGCATGCTCCGGGAATTAGACCATGATGTAAAGAGTCATATGAGCGTTATGGACGAAAAAATGATCCTGGATGTCAATATGAAATTCGAACAGATAAAACTGGCGGCCCGAGAGGATCAAGCGCGAAAAAAACAAATGGCCGAACGCGCTGCTACTAAGGATGAGGAAAAAAAAGCAGCAGCAAAATCCGGGAAACCATATAACAAACAAGCAACACCGCCTGACAAAAAGGGTGCAGGGACGGAAGCACAATCTGATAAGAAGACCGATGGTGATAAAGGTGTAGACCGGGGACGTCGGCGCCGTCAGAAGAAAAATAAAAAGAATAAAGTTGATCAAAAAGAGGTCGAGGCCAGTGTACGCCGCACCATGGCAGATATGGACAGTGGTCGTTCACGCCGTCGGTATCGCCGATCTGACCAGGAAGAGGAAGGGATAGAGGAAGACGCTGTTCAAATAATAAAAGTACCGGAATATATCACGACTGCGGAATTATCTGAACATCTATCTATCACGCCTACCGCACTCGTAACCAAATGTATGGAACTCGGTCTTATGATCACCATTAATCAACGGCTGGATATGGACACCATTACGTTGATCGCAGCAGATTATGATTGTGAAGTGGAAGAGCTGGAAGAATATGGTCTCGATTTTATTGAAGAGATAGATGAAGACGAAGACGAGTCCCTCCTGGAACATCGCCCCCCAGTTGTAACCATCATGGGACATGTCGATCACGGTAAGACATCACTACTAGATTATATCCGAACAAGTAATGTGATTGCAGGCGAAGCCGGGGGCATAACTCAGCATATAGGTGCCTACGAAGTTGAACTCGATAAAGGGAAAATCACTTTCCTTGATACGCCTGGCCATGAAGCCTTCTCAGCTATGCGTGCCCGTGGGGTGAAGGTAACGGATATTGTCATTCTGGTTGTGGCTACCGATGAAGAAGTCATGCCTCAGACAATAGAGGCGATCGACCACGCTAAGGCTGCTGGTGTGCCCATCATTGTGGCATTGAATAAAATGGATCTGCCCACAGCAAACCCCGACCGCATCAAGGAGCAACTGAGTCAACGCGATTTGCTGATGGAGGATTGGGGTGGAGATACGATCTCCTGTGAGGTGTCGGCTATAACGGGTGATGGTATAGGCCATCTGCTTGAAATGGTGTTGTTGCAGGCTGAGATTCTTGACCTTAAAGCGAATCCGAATCGTCTGTCTCAAGGTGTTGTCGTCGAGGCGGAGTTGGATAAAGGCCGAGGTGCCGTGGCCACCGTACTGATACAAAAGGGCACTTTAAAAGTAGGCGAATCATTCGTAGCAGGACAGTATAATGGTCGAGTGAGGGCCCTGTTGGATGAGCGGGGAAATCGAAATACCTCGGGTGTCGGGCCTTCTACTCCTATTCAGATCATGGGTTTTTCAGGGATGCCGCAAGTTGGAGACACATTCGCAGTATTTGAATCGGATCAACAAGCAAGAGAAATCAGCGTTAAACGCCAGCAGTTGCGCAGGGAGCATGAATTCCATCGTTCAAAACCCGTTACGCTGGAAGACATATTTCATCAGATCCAGGAAGGACAGATTCGTGAACTACCCATTGTAATCAAAGGTGATGTTGGTGGGTCTGTTGAGGCTTTAAGCGACGCCCTGATGCGCCTCATAAATGATGAAGTTAAGATTCGTGTTATCCATACAGGTATTGGTGCGATAAATGAGTCGGATGTGTTACTTGCTGCCGCTTCAAACGCGATTATCATCGGATTCCATGTTCGTCCAAATGTACATGCACGAGATCTGGCAGAACGGGAAAAAGTGGATATCCGGTTATATGATATCATATATCGGGCCATTCAGGACGTGACCAATGCGTTAGAAGGATTACTCAAACCCGAAATTCTGGAAACAGTGGTGGGTTCGGTGGAAATACGGGAAATTTTTCGGGCACCGAGAGTCGGAACCGTGGCAGGATGTCATGTTCAATCCGGCAGTATTCAACGTAATTCGACTATAAGATTGATCCGCGATAGCGTGGTGATATATGAGAGCAGAATCAGCTCATTAAGGCGTTTTAAAGAGGATGTCCGTGAAGTACAGTCCGGCTTTGAATGTGGATTGACTGTGGAGGGCTATCAGGATATAAAACCGGATGATCAGATTGAAGTATATGAAACCCGTGAAGTTGCCCGTCAACTTGAGACGAAGTAAGAATTCAATCAATCCATAATTGAAATGTTAATTGGGACATGTCGCCTTGAGTTAATCATACCTGAAAGCAGATCATTAAAAAACAAAAGACAGGTGCTTAAAAGCTTAAAAGATCGAATCAGGAATAAATTCAATGTTTCTGTCGCTGAAATAGATCACCAGGATCTCTGGCAGAGATCGACAATCGGTATAGCGATGGTCGCCAATGAGTACAGTTTTATCGACCGCGCATTATCACAAATTCTCAACCTTATACATTCTGAACCAAGGATTAATGTAATAGACTATGAAATTGAAAGACATTAGGAGTTCAAAATGTCTCAAAGGCGGTCAGCCCGAGTCGCAGATTTAATAAAACAGGAAATTAGTGATATCATTCAGCACGAAATGAAAGACCCGGGCTTAGGGTTTGTGACAGTTACCTCGGTAGATATCTCATTGGATTTGAGACATGCGAAAGTGTACTTCAGCACACTCGGGTCGCCGGAAGAGAAGGATAGTAGTATAAAAAGCCTAGAGCGAGCGGCTGGATTTCTTAGATCTTCGTTAGGGAAAAGAATTCGATTGAGGCATATACCAGAATTACTTTTTCGGTATGATGAGTCCTTTGCTTATGCCCAACGGATATCAGATGTGATTAATAATATTGAGCCGGATATCGCAGAGACGGAAAAATTGCAGGGACCCACAACATATGACAGGGAGGATAAAGAGCGTCGATGACCATTCTACGCTCTTTGGATGAGGCTGCGGTGCATTTTAAACGGTCTGTTATTGCTGTCGGAAATTTTGATGGGATGCATCTTGGACACCGGGCGATCATAGAAAAAGCCATCAACCGTGCAGGAATATTGAAATGCCCTTGTTTAATTATCACCTTTGATCCACATCCACAGCATGTCATTGGTAGGCAACCGACGCTTGCAATTTTAACCCCGATTGATGTAAAAATAAAATTATTGTCTACGTATGATATCGATGCCGTATTACTCATTCCATTTACACTTGATTTTGCCCAAATTGAGGCGAAATCATTTGTTGAAGAGGTCTATGTAAAAAAACTCTGTATCCAGGAAATCATTGTTGGGGGCAGTCATAATTTCGGACGTTTTGGATCTGGAGATGTCCATCTTCTTGAGTCAATGGGCGCAAAATACAGTTTCAAGACCCATATCTTCCCTCCCCTGTATGATGGGGAGGACACTGTAAACAGCAGTAGAATACGTGGACTGCTCACATCTGGTCATATTAAGCGGGCAGCACGATTGTTAGGATATCATTACAAGATATCGGGCAATGTGGTATCAGGGACAGGAAGGGGTACCCAATTACAATTCCCAACAGCCAATATAGAGGCGAAAGCCCCTTATCTGTTGATACCAAAACGCGGCGTTTATGCCGTATATGTACATATTAATGAAGATGTGTTTCAGGGTGTTATGAATATCGGAACAAGACCTACCTTTGGTGCTGGTAGAGTTTTCTACGAAGTACATATACTTGATTTTGATGGGGATATTTATCATATCCAAATAAAAGTTGAATTCATCGATAGAATTAGAGACGAACGCCGTTTTTCATCAGTGCATGAATTAAAAGATCAAATTACGAAAGATGTATGTAAAACTCGTGAAATATTATCATCGTTTTCATTAAAGGAGTGAAGTTGTGGCCATACAAAGCCAAGAAAAAACAGTAATAAGAGATAAGCATGGACGACACGAGAAGGATACCGGTTCGCCGGAAGTCCAAATTGCAATCATGTCAGCGAGAATCAGCGAACTGACAGAACATGCAAAGATCCATAAAAAAGATTTTCATTCCCTCCGTGGTTTATTGAAAATTGTTGGGCATCGTCGTCGACTATTAAAGTATTTAAGACGGAAAAATATTGATCAATATCGTACCTTGATCGATGAACTTGCAATCCGTGGTTGATTTTTATACAGAAATGACAATGGACCTTGAAAAGTTTTCAGGTCCGTTTTTATTATACATGTGTGGTACGTATTAAGGAGAAAAAACAGTATTATGGTACATCGGGTAGAACTTGAATTGGCGGGAAGGACCCTTTCCATCGAAACGGGAAAAGTTGCTAAACAGGCAGATGCAGCCGTATGGGTCCAGTATGGTGAGACGATCATTTTGGCAACAGCCGTGTCTTCCAAAACATTTTCAGAAGGCCGAGATTTCCTTCCGCTGACGGTAGACTATCGTGAGAGAATGTACGCGGCAGGTCGAATACCTGGCGCGAGATTTCGGCGTGAAGGTCCTCCCTCTGAAAAAGAAATATTGAGTGGCCGACAGGTTGACCATGCCATTCGTCCCTTATTCCCCAAAGATTACTTTTATGAGACTCAGGTCTCCATTCTGGTGCTGTCATATGATCAGGAAAATGATGCTGATATCTTAGGATTGATCGGTGGAGCTGCGGCATTACACATATCAGATATACCCTTTAAGGGACCATTGTCCGCCACTCGTGTCGGGCGTGTTGATGGGGCATTTTCAATAAATCCTACATCTACTAATTTGGACGAAAGTGATCTGGATTTTGTGGTTACGGGCACGCCTGACTACATTATGTCTTTAGAAGGCGGTGCCCATGAAATATTGGAAGACGACCTTACCGAGGCGATCCTGCTCGGCCATGAAAGCATCAAAAATATCAACGCAAAAATAGAAGAATTACGGACCCTGGTAGGAGCGCCGGAGCGCCGAAGTTACGATTCTCCCAAAATGGACGAAGAACTTGGGAATAAAGTAAGAGAAATTGCACTCCCGCTGATCAAGGAAGGCAATAGAACTGTTGAAAAACAAAAACGGGGTGAGTTGTTTGGCAAAGCCGCTGATCTGGCCGTGGAGAAATTGCAGGAGGAATATCCAGATAGCGCGAGTGTCATTCGTGATCTCGTATATGATGTCCAGAGCGAAGACATGCATGAGTTGATCATAACGGAAAACGTACGCGTCGATGGACGGCGCATGGATGAGATCAGACCCATCTGGATGGAAGTCCCCGTTTTGCCTCGTACGCATGGCTCCGCAATATTCACACGGGGTGAAACCCAGTGCCTCGCCGTAACGACTCTGGGCTCTAAATTTGATGAAATGAAAATTGATGACCTTGAAGGTGATTCTTTAAAATCCTTCATGTTGCATTATAATTTTCCGCCGTTTTGTACCGGGGAAGCACGAATGGCGCGCGGACCACGGCCACGGGATATAGGGCATGGCTCACTTGCAGAACATGCCATAGCGCCGGTTATTCCGTCCGAGGAACTTTTTCCGTATACAATTCGGATTGTTTCTGAAGTTCTTGAGTCTAACAGTTCTTCCTCTATGGCGACGATATGTGCAGCTTCTCTATCTTTGATGGATGCTGGAGTCCCAATCAAAGTGCCGGTTGCAGGTGTTAATATCGGTTTAATACCTGGCGATCCAAAGCCGCAATATCTTGTCGATATACAGGGAATTGAGGACCATCTTGGTGGTATGGATTTCAAGGTGGCAGGAACGCGTGAGGGGATTACTGCAGTTCAGTTGGATGTGAAAGTCATGGCTGTGAACGAAGAGATCCTCCGTGAGTCTTTCGCTCGCGCAAGAGATGCTCGGATTTTCATTCTGGATAAGATGGAAGAAGCTATTGCCACCCATCGTTCTGAATTATCACAGTATGCCCCAAGGATTATCACCGTAAAGGTTAAGCAGGATCAAATCGGAGCGGTAATCGGTCCCGGTGGAAAAACAATCCGTGGTATCCAGGAAGAAACAGGCACCAAAATCAATATTGAAAACGATGGATCCGTTACAATTGCCGCTGTAGATGGCGAAGCAGGCAAAAGGGCAGAAGAGATGATCCTCGCCCTGACAGAAGAGCCTGAAATTGGTAAACTATATCGTGGGGTTATTAAACGGATCGTTGATTTTGGTGCATTTGTTGAAATACTACCCGGAATGGATGGCCTGGTCCACATATCGGAATGGGAAGATCATCGGATAAATTCAATGCAGGACGTGGCCTCCGAAGGGGATGAGGTGACCGTCAAGATAATCAATATTGATGGACAGGGTAAAATAAAGCTAAGTAAAAAACAGGCTGTATCGGAGTAATTTCTGTTCATTCATTAGAACAGGGTATCGGATAATAACGCCTTCGAACTGTGCATTATCCTGCAAGAGACCTGCGTGGTGTTGCGGGTGATGTCTGACGAAATTTGAAGAGGACATGAAATTCCCCGTCGCAAGGCGGGGAGTTTTCTTTTTAAACAAACAGCTTAACCAGATATTGGAGCTATATCAACTTTGGGATATTCAACCATCTACAATAAAACAGTGCTTCCAAATGGCATCCGGATTATCACTGAATATTTACCGGGCGTCCGTTCCATTTCACTTGGCGTTTGGATTTGGTCCGGTACCAGATTTGAACAGGAGAATCAATGTGGTATAGCCCACTTTCTTGAGCATATGGTCTTTAAAGGGACCAAGTCGCGCAATTCATTTCAGATAGCACAAAGTATTGAAAGCCTGGGAGGATATATAAATGCGTTTACCGGAAAAGAATTGAATTGTTACTTCGTTCGGACACTCGATGAACATTTGCCTGTAGCTGTAGACGTTCTTGGTGATATATTAATGGCGTCTGTATTTGATCCGATAGAAATAGAAAAAGAAAAAGGCGTGGTAATCGAAGAAATACATGGTTTGGAAGATAATCCGGCAGATCTGGCCAATGAGTTTTTTTCATCTCTGGTATGGGATGCCCATCCATTAGGCCGACCGATACTTGGAACCACATCCACAGTGGAATCTTTCAATCAGAAAAGCCTATATCATCATCTACAAAATAGATATCACAACAATCAAATTTACATTGTAGCAGCAGGACAGGTAGATCATAGCGAACTTGTGGATTTGGTATCCCGGCAATATGATTTTCCCGTGAAAAATAATGGCGTTTCCGCGATTTCATCGTCTGCCGAAAACAGAAATAGAATTCAAATTAAGACAACGGATCATGCCCAGGTCCAGATGTGTTTGGGCGGTATAGGGTTACCATATCATGATTCAAGAAAGTATGCGATGTATATTTTAAATACGGCTCTGGGAGGCGGTATGACATCGCGTTTGTTTCAAAAAATACGTGAAGAGGCAGGTCTCGCCTATGCGGTGTATTCAGATGTGGATTTTTGCATTGATACCGGATTATATTGCATAAATGCAGGCGCTGATCCTCATGATATATCCCGGGTATTGGAGATGATACAAAATGAATGCAATTTATTTATTTCAGATCCTGTTTCAGATCAGGAATTGAGAGATACAAAATCACAATTGATAGGTAGTCTGTATCTCTCCCTGGAAGGAACAACTAATGTGATGAATAGATTAGCGAGAATGGAAATGTATGGCGATAATTATATTACGGTCGAAGAAATCGTTTCGGGCCTTGAAAAGGTTACGGCCAAGGATATCCAGTCTTTAGCAGAATTTATATTCATACCTGAAAAACTAATTTTAACCGCTGTCGGACCGATCACGGCAGATGATCTTAGCTTATGACGCAACATATAGATGTTCCTATCACCTCAACGTGCCCGAATAAAAAAAAACATCCCTTGCCTGGATACATGAGCGCCGGCGCAGCAGGCCTTGACCTGGCTGCGTGTATAAATGAGTCGATTATCATCCAACCTAACACGCTTTCCTTAATCGGAACAGGTTTCGCTGTTGCCATCCCCGATGGCTATGAAGGCCAGGTACGACCACGAAGTGGTTTGGCTTTAAGAAACCAGATCGGGATTCTAAACAGTCCGGGCACGATTGATTCGGATTACCGCGGTGAGATAAAAGTAATCCTTTTTAATTTTGGAAACAAGCCATATACAGTCCATGATGGGGATCGAATTGCCCAACTGGTTATCAATGCATTGCCTCACATAACATTTAACCTGGTAGATCAATTAGATGATACGGTCCGCGGAAGTGGTGGGTATGGGCACACGGGGGGGGCATGAGTCAGTGATTATAAAATTAACTATATCTTCTCTGTCTATATTATTTGTCACTCAAGTATTCGATGGTATCGAGGTGGAATCTATCACCTCGGCTATCATAGCAGCTATTGCTCTCGGGATCATTAATACATTTATCAAACCGGTAATCATCCTGTTTACATTGCCAATCACGGTGTTTACCCTTGGCATTTTCCTTCTATTCATCAATGCCGGCATGCTATATTTAACAGCCTGGGTCATAGAAGGATTTTATATTAATAGTTACCTGGACGCCTTAATAGCTTCAATTGTCATTTCGATTGTAACGGCTTTTCTAAATCATATGAGCAAGTCTGATTAGTATACCTTGTTTTACACCTCAGTTTTCTAAAAACAACCAACAAATAAACCCGAGGAGGAGATAATGCGTATTATCAAATTATCCATTATTAATCTGCTTTGTTTGCTTCTCTATTCTTCAGAAAGTACGGGACAAAACAACCAGGGATATGCCCCGTCTGTTTACCAGGCCTTGCAATATCGCAATATCGGGCCATTTCGCGGTGGACGTTCTGCTGCAGTTACCGGTGTACCAGGCCAGCCGATGACCTTTTATTTTGGGGGGACGGGCGGAGGAACCTGGAAGACTACTAATGGAGGACAAAGTTGGTCTAATATATCTGACGGATATTTCGGGGGTTCTATAGGAGCGGTAGCGGTGAGCGCCTGGGATCCAAACGTCATTTACGTGGGCGGCGGCGAAAAAACTGTCCGTGGGAATGTTTCCAGTGGTTATGGCATGTGGAAGTCAACAGACGCCGGTAAGACCTGGAATAGCATAGGCCTTTCAGATTCTAGACATATCGCCAGGATTCGAATCCATCCACGAAATCCTGAACTCGTATATGCAGCCGTAATGGGACATCTATCGGGCCCCAACGACCAGAGAGGGGTGTACCGGAGTAAAGATGGTGGGACAACTTGGGAGAGGGTTCATTTTGTTTCCAGTGAAGTAGGAGCCGTCGATCTGGTGATGGATCCAACAAATGCCCGCATTTTATATGCCTGTTTATGGCGCATTAAAAGGACACCCTACAGCCTCGAAAGTGGAGGAGAAAGCTCAGGTGTTTTCAAGTCAACAGATGGGGGAGACACATGGCAGGAAATTACGCGTAATAAAGGCCTGCCCCAGAGCACTGTCGGAATAAGCGGAGTAACAATTTCCCCTGTCAACCCGGATCGAATCTGGCTAATCATCGAAGCAGAAGATGGCGGCGTATTCAGGTCGGATGATGGTGGCGACACATGGAGAGAAATCAACTCGGATAGAAGCCTACGGCAGAGAGCCTGGTATTATACGCGAATATATGCGGATACCCAAAATGAGGATATCGTGTATGTCCTTAATGTGGGTTTTTGGCGCTCTAAGGATGGAGGCAAGTCGTATGAGCGCATATCTACACCTCATGGCGACCACCATGACCTGTGGATTGATCCTGAAGATGCAAATCACATGATTATAGGAGATGACGGTGGCGCCCAAATTACTTTTAATGGTGGGAAAAGCTGGTCTACATACCATAACCAGCCTACCGCTCAATTTTACAGGGTAACGACTGACAACCATTTCCCATATAGAATTTATGGAGCCCAGCAGGATAACTCCACGGTTCGAATTCTACATCGGTCGGATAGTGGAAGCATTACAGAACGTCATTGGGAACCTACGGCAGGGGGAGAATCAGGACATATTGCGCCTCATCCGCTAAATCCTGACATTGTATACGGTGGATCATATGGTGGTTTACTTATTCGTCGGAATCATAGAACAGGTGAAACCAGAAACATCAATCCGTGGCCGGACAACCCGATGGGACACGGCGCTGCAGATCTCCGACATCGCTTTCAATGGAATTTCCCAATTTCATTTTCTCCGCATGATCCTAATATTTTATATTCGGCCAGCCAGGAATTACTAAAATCAACTAATGAAGGCCAATCATGGATACCTATAAGTGGAGACCTGACTCGAAATGACAAATCGACTATGGGACCATCGGGTGGCCCCATTACAAAAGATAACACCAGCATAGAATATTACGGGACCATATTTGCCGCCCTGGAAAGCCATCACGAACCAGGCGTAATTTGGGCTGGGACTGACGATGGTTTGATTCATATTACAAAAGATCACGGTCAGAATTGGACAGATGTAACGCCCGATGAACGCATATTCCCTGAATGGATGATGGTCAACAGCATTGAAATTCATCCAACAGAACCAGGCGGACTCTATGTCGCCGGGACCAGATACAAGCTTGATGATTTTAAGCCTTATTTATACAAAACCACAGATTATGGAGAGAACTGGACATTAATAACTACCGGTATCGACGACGGCCATTTCACAAGGGTCATCAGGTCAGACCCCAAACGCTCCGGATTATTATATGCCGGAACAGAAAGTGGGATGTATATCTCTTTTAATGATGGAAGCAACTGGACCGCCTTCCAGCAAAACCTCCCGATTGTCCCCATCACTGATTTGACGATAAAGCAGGACGATTTAATCGTCGCCACGCAGGGACGAGCTTTCTGGGTAATGGATGATCTGACCCCGCTGCACCAATTATCCCCTGACGTTACTCAAAGTGACCTGTGGCTTTTTTCACCAAGGCCAACTTATCGTATGGCAGGATTTCAATCTTCGAATCCTGGAAATAATGGAAAAAACCCACCGGCAGGCGTGGTCTTGAGATTTCATTTCAAAGAAAAACCGGATAGCTCCTCAGTTCGCATTAACATCCTGGAAACAGATGGATCACTTATCAAGTCCTATAGAGCAGATGACGAAGACGACCCTTTCTCTGTCGATAAAGGAATGAATGAATTCGTTTGGAATATGAGATACGAGGATGCAGAACGCTTTGATGGCATTATATTGTGGGCAGGTGGGCTCCAGGGGCCAAAAGCAGCTCCCGGTAAATACCTCGCTCGTTTAATTTTTTTGGCCGATTCAACTACGGTAGAGTTTGATATATTGAAAGACCCCCGTATAGATTCCTCTGAAGAAGATCTCACTGCCCAGTTTAATTTTCTGATGGAAGTCCGAGATAAATTATCGGAAACACACTCGACAATCAAACGTATTCGAACAATCAGAGAACAGGTCGAAGATATTATAGAGCGTGTGGCGAATCATGATCAAGCGGATACGGTCAAATCCAGTGGAACGGCCTTATTGGAAAAGTTTAAACAGGTCGAAGAGGCACTATACCAGACCAAGAACCGAAGTAACCAGGATCCACTGAATTATCCGATACGGAATAATAACAAGCTCAGTGGCCTGGTCAGTGTCGTATCTCGGGGAGACTACAAACCTACAGAACAAGCCATAGAAGTAAAAAACGAAATAACCATGAAAATCGATTCAGAGTTATCATCCTACCAATTGTTTCTGAGGAAAGATTTACCGGCATTTAATGCATTGATTAAATCCCTTGGCATTCCTGCGGTTATAATCGATATGGATGTTATTCCCGTGGTACAATAATTGCTTTTAAACACATTCCATACATTTTTCTATGATGTAAGCGTAAGCGGTCTTATATAAGTATAACAATCTGAATTTTCAGAATAAAATGAAACAAGCTCCCTCCTTAATACCAAACACCACATTCACCATAATATATATACTTTTAGTTTCCTCGTTTTTAGAGCCATGTTTTGGT
>CAJXCW010000116.1 GCA_913051705.1 uncultured bacterium | reverse complement strand
TTCATGGCCGAACAATTCACTTTCCAGTACTCCTTCAGCAATGGCGCTGCTGTTGACGGGAATGAACGGTCCGTCGCTGCGGTTGCTATACGCGTGGAGCGCCTGGGCGATCACTTCTTTTCCCGTACCGCTTTCACCCGTAATCAGTACCTGGATCTGGGTAGGCGCCACCTGGATTACCGATTCCATCGCCGCTATGAGTTTCTCATTTTTACCGATAAATTGAAACCGGCTGTAAAATTCATACCGCAGGTCCAGGGATCGTATTTTGGTAAGTAATTCTGTGGGATCAATCGGTTTTTCGATATAATCACTGACATCCGGATTCAGGGCCTGTTTAGGGGTCTGACGTTGTCGGGTAGATAGAATAATATCCACATCGGGATGTTTGTTGGTTATCGTGCGAATGAGCCGATCCGGCTCGGTATCGGTGAGCGCCAGATCTAAAATGATCAGGCCGGGCGGGTTTTCACGAATGGCGCGAAGTGCAGTCGCCGCATCTTCAGCATCGCGTACGTCATAGCCTTCGTCACGTAAGATATCGGTGATATACCGACGACTATCGATTTCATTATCAATTACCAGAATAGGCCGATTACTCACCGGAAACTCCTTCAATCAAGATGATACATTTTTATTTTTCGGAACAGTGTGCTTAAGCCAATCTTCAGCACCCGGGCTGTGTGCGTTTTGTTATGACCACATGACGCCAGGGTTGTCTTTATCAGACGACGCTCCGCTTCCTCCATTGACATACCGACCTGAATACCGACTTCCTGTTGATTGTTCGGTGTGGATGTTTCAGAGGGTGGTATGGCGGGTAAATAGTCTGATGGGATGTCTTGCACTTCCAATACGGGATGGTCTGCCAGCAAGACCATCATATCGATACACCGCCGCAAAGCGCCGCCGTTTCTCGACCAATCTACCATCGACAGATGGTGAACCGCTTCGTCTGTAATGTCGCTGATTATCTCACCTCGTTGTTCAGCGACAGTCATAACCAGAGATCGAATCAACTCCGGCGCCAGGGTGTCTTTTGTATAGGATATTCCGGAGGGGAGATGAATCGCATTCCGGCGCGCGGTTGGATGCCTGACAAATTCCGGTACATCGTCTTCTGTCAGCGTAGACAACCCTGTGTTCATGACAATCATCCCTTCGATACAGTTTTCGAGCTGACGAACATTACCGGGCCAGTGATAGGCAGATAGCCATTCGAGGGCTCGATGGTCGATGCCTTCTATCTGTTTGTTTTCCCGTTCACTGAAACGACGGATAAAGCGGTCGATCAACAAGGGTAAATCTTCTTTACGCTCACGAAGCGGTGGCACGGTCAACGGGATGACACGTAACCGGTAGTACAGATCTTCGCGAAAATGTCCATTTTTCACTTCTTCTTCCAGATTGCGATTGGTGGCAGCAATCAACCGCGTATCTGTTTTGATCCATTGTGTACTACCCACACGTTGGAATGTACGTTCCTGCAGGACGCGAAGTAATTTAACTTGAGTCGCCGGCGTAAGTTCACCGACCTCGTCTAAAAATAACGAACCGCCGTGTGCCAGCTCAAAACGACCTTTATGTAATTTCACGGCGTTGGTGAAGGCGCCCCGCTCATGGCCGAACAATTCGCTTTCGATGATCCCTTCTGACAGGGCATTACAGAAGACAGGCACGAAAGACTTATTCCGACGGCTGCTGTTGCTATGTAACGCATAGGCCACCAATTCCTTACCTGTACCGCTTTCTCCATAGATCAACACGGTGGATTGGGTATCCGCTATTTGCAGAATTTGTTCACGAATACGTTGTATGGAAGCAGAGCGGCCGACGATGTTCTCAAAGCCATAGCGCGCTTCAAGTTGTCGTTGCAGATCGACATTTTCCTGAACGATTTTCTGTCTTTCCAGGATTTTTTCAATTTCGGCCGCCAGTTTTTCCACATAGACAGGTTGTTCCAGCACATCATAGGCGCCTTCTTTCATGGCTGTGACCACCAGCTCCGTCGAACCAGGCTCTGTCATGAGGATGATCCCTGCATCCGCTTTTTTTCGAATCGCCACGTGCATCAAGCGCATGCCGTCGATCCCCGAGGCATGAAGTTCGGAGATGACGATGGGTATGGTCTCCGCATCCAGAACATTGAGGGCATGGTCGTTGTTTTCAACCAGGATCACTTCATATCCCCGTTGCGTCAGTCCGTACTGTTTTTCCTCCCGGCTGCGCGAGGAACTGTCGACCAGCAGGATGGTTGGGGCGATGGCGTTGTCGTTCATAGTATTAGGTTATTGAAATGGTATATATTGGATATCAATTTCCTGACTGATCAGCGTCTCCAGATCCTGGAGATCAGGCTGTTCGGGAGGTAAATTCTTGCCGGTATATTCATATATATGTAAGAAAAGGAATAAAGGGCAGAAGTCCAGCATAAATCCCACCAGCAGGTGATAGGACACAAACGAGGAATAACAAAAAAGCCGGTCCATGTATTTAATCAGTCCGATTTAATCGTGTCCCTTGACATAATGGATGAAGGCCGATATGTTGAGTTGCTTTTTAAATGGTGAATCGTCTGGCGCGTGAAGGGCGGCTTCAAATAAACCCGTGGCTGCTGTACAAATAACAGGAGGTTCACCTTCCCTGGTGAATGAGTATGTCAGATACCTTGTCTTCCCCGTTGGAACGTCAAACGCCTATTTCGGTCCGAGCCGTGTTGGTAGGTCTCATATTGTCTGTTACGGTCAGTTTCTGGGGGCAATATGCCGCAGATCGATTGGGCTATGATCCTACTTATGCACAACTGCCGGCCTGTCTGATCCTGCCGTTTTTAATCCTGGTTATTGGCCCCAATCTTATCGTCAAAGCCTTCCGTCGCACAGGTGGACTGACCAGAGGAGAACTGATCGCTATTTTTGCGATGGGCTGGGCAGCGTCCATGGTGCCGGACCGGGCGATGACCAGATATCTGATGGCGGTGGTTACCACGCCCTATTATTTCGGTAGCACGGAGAACCAATGGCCGGAGAAATTTTTTGACTATTTACCCGACTGGCTGGTCCTGGGAGACGAAAACGGAGCCGCTACCGGTTTTTTCGAAGGGATCGGTTCCGGCACTCCCATCCCCTGGCATGATTGGGTCGTTCCACTGTTCTGGTGGTGTTCCGCTGTGGCAGCGCTTCTGTGGATCGGCGCCTGTATAATCGTCATGCTTCGTAAACAGTGGATAGAGCATGACCGGCTGCGTTTTCCCCTCGGTGAAGTGGCGCTTCACCTGACCGGTGAGGCTGATCCAAATGAGCCGGATCAGCCTCCGATTTTCAAAACAAAGATGTTTAAATATGGTCTTTTGCTGTCCGGCCTGATCATGATCTGGAACGCGCTGTCATACTGGGGCGCCTGGCCACATTTTCCTATTATGGGACCGGATGTGACTACGATTACCATCGAACGGGCCTTTCCTGCCATACCCATCCGGCTCAATCTCTTTGTCCTTTGTATCGCCTTTTTTGCTAATACGGAAATCTTGTTCAGCGTCTGGTTTTTTCTTCTACTCAGCATCATTCAAAAGGGCGTGTTGGCTCGATTTGGTTTTCTATCAACTGCTGATACCATTGTGCCCGGCGGGCTGGTCTCCATCCAATCCATCGGTGGGATGGCCATGTATGTATTGATCGGTATATGGATGGCGAGACGGCATCTCCGCGATGTATGGAATAAGGCGTTCGGAAGACCATCCAATTTAAAGGACGAAGATGAGCTGTTTTCTTATCGGACGGCTGTATTCGGGTGCCTGATCGGTGTGGTTTATATCGTGTTCTGGCTCAATACGGCCGGGTTATCTTTGTCCATAACCATCTTGTTTCTTTTCCTGTTGTTTGTGTTTTATCTGGCTATTGCCCGTGTGGTGGCTGAGGCTGGTCTGGTCATGCTGGATCTGCCGATCAACGCGCATCAGTTTACCGTGGGCATTGTAGGGTCCGCCAGCCTGACAGCGCCGGATATGACTGCTCTGGGATTGACCAATGCGTTCGCCCGCAACTGGCGTACCTTTACCATGATCGGTGTATCCAATATCGCCTGGCTGCGGGAACAAATCTGGCCGGGCAGGAAGCATTTGTTCCGCTGGTGCGCCACCGCTTTTGGCGTGAGTACATTAACATCGTTAGTGTACTTTATTGTGGCTGGATATACTTACGGGGCACAGAACCTGCGGACCAACCCGGGCGGGCTGGGCACCGAATTTTATAATCTGATCATTACGTG
This sequence comes from uncultured bacterium, assembly GCA_913051705.1. Taxonomy (GTDB): domain Bacteria; phylum JAAXHH01; class JAAXHH01; order JAAXHH01; family JAAXHH01; genus CAJXCW01. Next base: position 11,960 of record CAJXCW010000116.1, on the reverse strand, counting down.
GATGAATAATGCAACACAGGTCAGCGCGCTTGAAATTTCTTTCATGGCTTCCGGCGGTATCATGATGATTCTGCTCACGGTCTGTCGGTACCTGTTCTACTGGTGGCCTTTGCATCCGATCGGGCTGGTAGTCGTGGCCTCCTCGCCTACACTGGGGGCGATTTTTCCTATCTTCCTGGCCTGGCTGATTCAGACCATTTTATTGCGAATCGGTGGCGGTAAACTCTATAGAAGCGTTCAACCTCTGTTCATCGGCATCCTGGTCGGTTATATCCTGGGACAGGGGCTTTCCTTTGTGGTGGATTTTTACTGGTTCCCTGACGCACCGCACCAGTTTGAGGCGTTTTAGGGACGCTACGAAACGACGAATCTGTAAATCTGCGAATCAGAGAATCAGGTACAGGTTGGTTTTCCTGGTTCGCGATTTGTCGTTTCGTAGCTTCGCCCTTTCTCTCTACGGCAGAGGTGTGCCTGACACCTGATAGGTCGGCATGATCCACATTTCCGGGATGGAGACGTGCGGGGGCATGTTAGCGACGAAGACAACCGTTTCACCCAGATCTTCAGGTTTAAGCATCAGAGATTGCCGTTTTTCAGATACGGGTTGTGGACGTACGGCAAGGATTGGGGTATCCACCTCGCCCGGCAGGATAACGCTTGCCCGGATACCTAAATCCGCTGCTTCTAGATTGATGGACTGAGTCAATGAGACCATACCGTGTTTGGAAGCGCAGTAGGCCGCACCGCCAAGTAGCGAGACCTGTCGTCCTGCCATGGAGGCGATATTGATGACCATGCTGTCTCCGTGTTCTTTCATCTGGGGATACACCCCTCGGAAGCAATTGAACGCGCCGGTCAGATTGATATCAACGACTCGGTCCCAATCTTCCGGCGCCATCTCGGTGACGGTTCTATTGGTTGTATTTGCGCCTGCGTTATTCACCAGGAGTGAAATTCTTCCCAGTTCTGCAGCACTCTGTTCGGCAACCCGGTTGACCTGATCTCGATCAGTGACATCCAGTGGCGCTACGACTACCTTTTGGCCGATCTTGTTCACCTGCTCCGCCACTTCCTCCAGCGGTTCAGTTCGCCGTCCGGAAAGGATAAGATCAACACCTTCTCCGGCCAGGGCCAGGGCGATACCGCGCCCAATGCCGGTCCCCGCCCCGGTTACCCAGGCAACACGGCTCTTGAGTCTATTCATGTGATGTCCTCCAATTTAATTGACTGATTGATGATTTTTATCGGGAACTCATCGAGTCCTTCGGGGTTGACTGGTTTTGTTTTTTCAATCAACAAATCAACCAATCAGTCAATCACCATTTCACGTTAATTTACAGGTCGGAAAGAAACTGAAAAATGCGATCTGAATGGCCGGGTAAGGCTTCATGACCAAAATCCGGGTAGATTTCCAGAGATTTTTTTGTCGTGATCTTGTTGTAGGCCGCAAACTGGGTGGATGGCGGGCAGACAGTATCCATAAGACCGACGCCCATATAAACCTCAGCTCCGATACGGGGCGCCAGGTGCTGGATGTCGATATAACCCAGGCGAGTGAACACCTCCTCTTCACGCTTGTGTAGGGGATCAAATTTCCGAAAATATTCCTGTAATTCCGCATAGGCGTCTTTGGCCTGGTCCATTTGCCATACGCGCTTGTAGTCACACAGAAAAGGGAAGACGGGCGCGGCCTTTTTGATCCTTGGTTCGAGGGACGCGCAGGCCAGTGTCAGCGCCCCGCCCTGACTACCTCCGGTAGCGCCGACCCGATTTTCATTCACATCCGGCATATCCATCACAACACGTGCCAGCATCGCGGTATCCAGAAAAATATGCCGGAACATAAGCTGCTCCGGCGTCCCATCCAATCCACGAACAATATGTCCGCGAAGCGTCCATCCCGGCGCCTGACCGGCATCCTCGGATAAACCGCCCTGACCGCGGCAATCAAGGGCGGCCACGGTATAGCCCATGGCTACATAACCCAGCTTGTCCAACCAATCGCCTGCGCTACCTGAATAGCCATGAAACATCAAGACAGCAGGATGGGGATTACTATTTGATTGAGGCTGAAGCAACCTGGCATGGACCCGCGCACCGCCTGTTCCCGTAAAGTATAAATGGGAACATCGCGCGAAATCCGTTTGAAATTCAGCCGGTATAATTTCTATATCCGGGTCCATGGATTGCATTTCGTTCAGGCTCTCGTGCCAGAATGTATCAAAATCATGAGGACGTGGGTTGATACCCTGATAGGCATGTAACTCTTCCAACGGCATGTCGAATAACAACGGCATGGGATAACTCCTGGGGAATTGGCCGATTTTATTTAAAAAAGTTATGCAACAAAGTTAGGCATCGTTTCATAAATTATATTAAAATAATGTAACCTGCTGGGATACAATCAGATTCTACTAAAGTCGTTGTGGACTGAATGGGTGTTTATGCCGATGTTCTCCAGGAGGATTTTCTTTATTTTACATACCATGGTGTAGGCCGGATCATAGACATTACCCATATCGTACTCGACGCATTGACCGAGCAGGGTATGGGCGCTGCGGGGGTCAAGATCGTAGTCCGACTGAAGCCAGCGGAGCATTTCCGTCGTAGCATGTTGGATACACTGGTCGAGCGGTCGTGCATTGCCTGCCGTAAAGATATAGGCTTCGTTTTCGCCCCGTGGCCAGAAGCTCTTCTTGCCCTTTAACACCCGTACAGTAAATTGTACGTCGAATGAAATCTCGATACCGGTGCCGACGATCTCACCATCCCCCTGCAAGGCATGCCCATCACCGATATGAAACAAGGCGCCGGAAGCGAATACCGGAAAATAAACCGTAACCCCTTCAACAAATCCTCTGTAGTCCATATTCCCACCGTGGTTCGACGAGGTGGCTGTGGAAATCGCTTGCTCAAGGGACGGCGCTACGCCGAAACAACCGACCATCGGCGACATGGGCAAAGTCATTCGGCCTAATCTGGTATTTGTGGGATTGATGAGGGTTACCGTTTTATCTTCGACATTCATTTCCCATTCACAAAGTGTTTCCGTGTCCGGAATATCCTGGGCGACGGTACGTATGTATTCGGCATCCATAATATGGGACGCCACAACCGGTCTGGTCCATCCGATGGGCCGATTGGGCGTGAGTTTATCCAGGTGAACGGCCAGCGTATCACCCGGTTCGGCATTTTCCACATAAAAAGGGCCGGTTTGCGGATTGCCTCGCCGCGTGACTGTTTCACCGGTGTTATCCTGACCACGGGCGTCGACCGTTGATGTCATGATCGTATCTCCATCGGATACGTGTAATACGGGTTTATGAGAGCCGATGGTGTTGTAATAGTGCGTAGGTTCGAAATGATGGACCATAGTCCCTCCCCACGATTGCACGGATACAGAATATGAGGTGTAGGATGGCAAGATATAACATGCAGGATGCTACAATATGGGGAGAGAGGTCGGTGGGTCAAGAGAATTAAAGGGAATACGGATTGCGGATTATGGAGTATGGAGTACGGAGAAATGGTACACGTATAAATCCAGAGCGAAAGTGGATTCCGGGTATCACATAAAATAAAGTAATACATGTTATACAAAATTCATGATATCGCCCGTTGGAACGGGCTCCTACTTTCAGAAATGCCCTGTCGATAGTGGTAGGAGCTCGCTCCTGCGAGCGATACATACATACAATGACTGTATACTGACTTACTGCGATCATCCATCACAAAACAGGCAAACCGACGAACAGTCGGGCATCCACGTCGATTAAAGGATCGGATTCACCGGCGGCGGCAGGGGCGAAGACAATGCCGGGATGAGCAGATCGCATGGCGCGGGATAATACACGAGGTGGACGGGGATGATTGGATTCGCTGAAGCGCAGACCGAAGTCATTCAGATGATGAGACTTTGCGAGGTTGATCAGCCCTTGATGGGCCAATGCATATAACTCGTTTGGCGTGACGCCCTCCACGTAACCGTGGCGAACAGGCACAAGCTCCCCGATGGCGTTTTCGACCACGCCACCAGCGCCGATGATATTCATGATCTCCTGTGTATTCGCACGGGCGCCGCTATGTGAGGCCAGCAAGCGCAGACCTGTTTCCAGGTCATCATAGTCGTTTTGCATAGCAAGTCGTCCTGCCAACTCACATCCGATACCGTCCACGGTATCGGATGTGAGTCCAAGCTTCATTCGAAAGGTATATGTGTCATTAGACTCAATCGAAATCGATGCCAGAGGCATTCTGGATTTCAATAGCTCCGGCAGATGTTCATGAATAAAGGTGTCAAAAGAGCTTTTGTGCCATGGGGCGGTTTGCGCATGCATAATCGAGCCTCCTTGGTTGTGGATCCCCGCAACGGTCTATGGCCATGACACCGGAAAAAAGCAGATGGTTCAACAAAAATGGAAAAAATAAAAAATAAGTCGGGTTTTTATTCATGATACGTAGAATGGTAATAAGAGCGGGTTGGAAGGTTGGCGGGTTGTTTGGTGAATGAAGGATAAGGAGGTGATGGTTTGGTTCGGTTTATTCTGATGATAGGTATTATTATCGGGCAGGTGGGCTTGGGGCATGCTCAGGGTGATGAGGAACAATATGAATATCATGTGTTGGCGACGAGCAGAACCTCCACGATGGAAAAAGAGTTGAATGAGATGGCTCATGAGGGGTTCCGTTTTGCGAGCGTCATGGGTGGTAAAACGCTGTTTGGCGGAAATGAAACGGTGGTGGTGATGTCGAAACCGGAGGAATCGGCGTCCCAGGTCCTGTATGAATATAAACTGCTGGCGACAAATAGAACGTCCACGATGGAAAAGGAAATGAAGGCAGCGGGTAAAGAAGGCTATGCGTATAGCGGCCAGACGGTGTTCCAAACTAATTTCAGAGGTAAGGAAGTCATTGTTATTATGGAACGTCCCATCGCTTTGACACCGGTTTATTATACCTATAAACTGCTGCCGACGAGCAAAACCTCCACCATGCATAAGGAATTGAACGAGGTTGGTGTGGAGGGCTATATCCTGAAAGGCCTGACCGTTGCGAAAACCATGTTTGGGGGGCCTGAGTTGGTATCGATATTAGCCAGGGTTGCGCAGCGTGAGGGCGTGGAGGAGTGATATCAATTGGTGAGTTGGTGAGTTGAAGATCCGGAAAATCAACTTTGAAGATCGTTCAGGTTATTTTGATGGTCATACCAGGCTTTTGTGAGTTGTTTCATGGTGTAGTGGAGGCGAGATTTCACGGTCCCTTCAGGAATACCCGGCACCTCTGCTGCACCGCGAACACCGGTCTCGGATTCATGTACAAGCCGGATGACTTCTCTTTTATCTTCCGGTAATTCTTTTATCAGTTGTTGCAGTAATTGAGCAGATCCAGCCTTTCCCAACTGTCCCTGGGCATCTACGGCATCGGCATCTATCATCCACACCGGAGTTGTTATCTCATCGTTATCATCCGAGGTCGGTATCTCCAGCGCCTGTTCTCTGCGGCGGCGGACGGTCCTGAGGTGATTGAGGGCCAGGTTGGTAGCGATACGATATAACCAGCCTTTGACACTGCCCCTGTCCTTGCCACTGCCCCGCACGGGTCCACACACGCAGGAAAAGCTCCTGTATCAGATCATCTGCTGCCGCTTCGTTTCGTACCGTGCGTAATGTATGGGTCCATAACTGCGTTTCATACCGCTCGGTCAGCGTCTCGAAAGCCTTTTCATCCTGAGACTGAATCTGTTTCAGCAAGGTACTATCGGTTGGCGTCATGGTATCCTCCCTCTACCTGGACACCGACGATGTGAGGTTGGTTCAAGCATGGCAGCTAAATTTGGAATCTTTTTTCTCCACCTGCCACCCGCCACTTGCTACCCGCCACCTGCCAGAAGCTATGATACCTCTTGACAGATTGGGCCATGGCATCTACTGTCAGCGTATTGTTTGAGCCCATCTTGATTATCTGGAGAACAGGTATATGCCCATCCGGCGGTTCGATCCGTCTTTTTCTGGTTTAAATCCGACGGATGACAAAATACATCACGTCATACCGGAAGAACAAAGAACACAGGTCGGCTGCCCTCATAGTATAGAATTCTGGGTTGCGGTCCGGACGGTCGGTCCGGACGGGGAGGCTGTGGTCATACAGTGGTGCATGCGCTGCCGCCAGGTGGAGGTGCTCACGTTGGCAGCCTATGAATGCCGTCGGCATACCCATCCTGATCCGGCCTATGATAATTCCCCCAGGTGGTGGGAGAATGAATAGGGCCGAAAACGGCAGATGGGCAAATATTTTTCCGTTCTAAATTCCTATCTCGTATCGAACTTATTTCGGCGGCCCGTATGGACTATCCGCGAAGGCCGCAATCAGATCTTTTGCCCAGCCCTCATTGGGCAAGAATTGGGCTCCCTTGTTCCAGCCTGATTCGAATGCCGCGCGGAATAAAGATTCGGCGAAAGCCTGTGGCCAGTGACTGATCAGTTTGAAAACGACAGGGTGATAGGCTGTGGTTCGTTGCGACTCATAGCGTTCCGGATAACTCAAAAATTCCACGACGGCCGGGTAGAGCCGATCTTCATAGCGTGCTAACAGGGTATCAATCGTTATGATATCCTGATTTTTTTCCTGATCTTCGATTGTATACAGAACGTGTAAGAGCGGTAACATGGCGCCGTCCGGCAATTGTTCGGGAGGCGTATCACAAAGCGACTGGTATACCGGGTCATCCATATACGCCGGTCCGATGTCAATCAGATGAATATAATTAGAATCGATGCCGGGCGGCGCCGGCGTATTCGGCACAGGAGCCAGTTGGGGGTCGGGCAGCAGCGTAAGACGCCCTCCTGATGGGAAGACCTGATGATAGGCTGTCATAGTCCGCCGTCTGGTTTCGTACACATAGAGATCCGGATGCTGATCGCGCACGCATTCTACAGCATACGACATCCATCCTGCCGGGTTGATATCCTTCTCGTTAAAAAGCCCTAACCGGACTGTATCGGTCGCCTGTGCCGCCAGATTGCGAAGTTCCGTCGGGTCTATAGAGATGTTTTTTACTTTTCTATAAGCAACTTCGTATAACGCCCCTATCCGATGAAGTACATCGTCCGTATTGATCTCAAGCGTCTGCCGCATGGATCGAAATGCATTGGCCCCGAGCTTTCCCAATGGATTAACCACTTCCCATTGCCCACGGATTTCAGTCCCATCATCCCGCCTCCTGAGGTTTCCACTCAGCCATTGTCTGATGATACGGCTGAGCATAATTATCCCCATGACAATGAGGGCAGCGATGATAAGGCGTTGGAACATAGGGAATTTGTTGATTTGTTGATTTGTTGATTGTCTGATTGGTGCATGTGACGTTCAATCAACAAATCAGACAATCAACAAATCAACAAATTCCTAAAATGTCGGCCACAATACCGCAATAAGCGCGGGCGACGCGGGTGGTGGATTCGATATCGACGTATTCGTTGGCCTGGCATGTGTTGCCGCCTTCCGGGCCGTAGACCAGGGTTGGAATGCCGCCGGTCACTGCAAAATGGTTGGTATCGGCGACACTACGCGCCAGCGCGTATCTCACCGGTCTGCCTATCTGTTCTTCAATTCGTGTTCTGGCCGACAGAACGAAGGGGGACTGCTCATCCACGTGGTACGGCGCCGGCGCCGGTGTGGGACGATCATCCCAGGTGATTTTGTATTCGGATTCGATAGGCAAGGATTGAATTAAAGTGTCGATATCCTGGACCGCCTTTTCGATCGTCTGACCGGGCAGGATATGGCGATCAATCAACAGATGCGCCTGTTCGGGCACAAGAATGATATTCCGGCCGCCGCCCACCTCGATCACACACAGGGCGCCACCGAGTTCGAAGTCTTCGTTCCATTCCAGTTCGATCTGTTCCAATGCTGTAATAATTCGAGCAGCATCCGTCACTGCGTTGATCCCTTCACCGGTATAGGCGGCGTGGGCGGTTTTGCCGGCCAGTTCGATTTTAATGACGTGTCGGCCCCGTGAGCCGATCCGAAGCCGTCCCGGCGGGGTGGGTTCAGGAATCAAGCAAGCGCTGCACCCCTCTATCAGTCCGCTGTCGATAACGGCATGGGCGCCGCGTGACCAGTTTTCCTCATCGGTTGTGGTAGAGACAAGCAGAGTACCCCCTAGCTCAACGCCGGCTTTGGTCATGGCTTCTACCGCAGCCAGGATGGCTGCACCGCCGGCCTTCATGTCATGGGCGCCCAGGCCGTAGACACAGCCATCGTGTATAATAGGGGTCCAGGGATCGGTTTCCCAGCCGTCACAGACATCAAACGTATCCTGATGGAAATTAAGCATCAGGATCGGCCCATCCGGCGGGCCGGGCATTTTCGCCACCAGGCTGTCTCCTGAATCTTCTACCGGTATCCGTTGAATATCGGACAGACCGATCTGCCCGAACAGGTCATACAGCATATCACCGATCGCACGTTCCTGACTCGTTACAGAGGGGATAGAAACCAACCCGCAAATCAGGTCGGTTATACGCTCGTTTGAAATAGATTCCGTGATGTGTTGTAACGCCATATCATACTCCGATAGAATAATGTAATTGCTAAGCAATAATAGGGCATCACCGGATAGTGATAGAAAGAGGAAAACACGCTTCACTCTTTGCCCTTCACCCCTTCTGATGATACAGAATGAAGCACGGACTTGCAAGAGAATTATCTTGACATCAACGGGCGCCTCTGTTAAATATAGAAGGCTTTTTAACCCCTTTCTGAATGATCGATTTCTTCGGAGTTGATATATGTCGTCTGATACGTATGATGTTGCTATTGTCGGCGGTGGACCAGGCGGCTATGTTGCAGCGATACGCGCAGCGCAGCTTGGTTTGAATCCTGTCGTTATCGAGAAGGAACGCGTTGGTGGCGTTTGCTTGAACGTGGGCTGTATTCCGACCAAAGCCTTACTCAAAAATGCCGAACTGGTCCTGACGATGCGCCATGGCGAGGATTACGGCATTACCTGCGACAATCTGAAGTTCGATATGAGCAAAGCAGTGGAGCGAAGCCGCAAGGCTGCAAATACCCTTGTCGGCGGTGTAGAATATCTTCTGAAGAAGAACAAAGTTCGCCTGATAGGCGGTCACGGGCGCCTGACTTCGGCTTCCACTGTTGAAGTGACAAGCGACGACGGCGACACGCAAACCATAGAAGCCAAATCCATCGTTATATCGACTGGCTCCAGATCAAAGGTCATCCCTCCAGTGCCGGTTGACGGCGAACGCATCATCACCAGCACCGAAGCCATGTTGCTCAACGAGCCGCCTGAGTCGATGACCATCATCGGTGGTGGGGCGATCGGGGTGGAGTTCGCCTACTATTATGCGGCCTATGGCACCAGGGTGACCATCATCGAAATGCTGCCGCGTTTGCTGCCTGTTGAAGATGCTGAGATCAGCGCCATACTGGAGAAAGCTTTTGGCAGACTTGAGATTACCCTAAAAATGGGCGCCCGGGTAGAGAAGGCGGAAGCCGGCTCCAGTGGCACGACGGTGACCGTGTCCATCGACGGTGAATCAGAAACTATTTACAGTGATATTACGCTACTTGCCATAGGTCGTGATCCCAACACAGAAGAGTTGGGCTTAGAAGAAGTGGGTGTGGAGACAGAGCGCGGGTTTGTAAAAGTTGATGAGGGCTATCATACATCTGTTCCCGGTATATATGCTATCGGCGATGTGATCGGTCCGCCGCTTCTGGCGCATGTGGCCTCAGCAGAAGGGATTAACCTCATGGAACGGCTGGCCGGCCATAATCCGCCGCCGATCGATTATGATAATATTCCGGGATGTACCTATTGCCAGCCACAGGTAGCCAGTGTGGGGTTGACCGAAGAAGCGGCTAAAGAGCAGGGCGAGATCAAGGTGTTCAAGATGCCCTATCAAGCCAGTGGTAAGGCTGTGGCTCTGGGCGCCACAGAAGGTATGGTCAAGCTGATTGCAGATGCCAAATACGGTGAAATTCTGGGGGCGCATATCATTGGAACGGACGCCACTGAAATGATTGCAGAAATCTGCACCGCAAGGACGCTGGAGACCACCACAACGGAAGTCCACAAGACGATACATGCCCATCCTACGCTTTCGGAATTAGTCATGGAAGCGGCTGCCGGTATTGAAGGAGAAGCGATACATATATAAATGGTGATTTGTTGATTGGTGATTGAAAAGAATATAATTATCAAAATCGCCATTCACCAATCGCCATTCACCAATCGAACAATGATGGCCTATGAGTCGAATATTGAAGTTCTATAGATCTTCGATAGGGAAGAAAGTTGTCATGGCATTGTCCGGAGCCGTGTTATTCGGATTTGTGATGACGCACATGATCGGGAACCTGAAACTTTATCAGGGGCCGGAAGCGATGAATGCTTACGCCCGGTTTCTGCGGGAGATGGGGACGCCGTTATTCAGTCATGAATCGTTATTATGGATCGCCCGAGTTACTCTACTAACCTCTGTCTTCGCTCATATCGTTACCGCTATTCAATTGGCCAAAGGAAACAGACAGGCTCGTCCGATCGATTATAAGAAAACACAATATGTTGCCTCCTCCTACGCTGCTCGTACGATGGTATGGAGCGGTCCCATTCTGGCGGCATTCGTCATTTATCATATCATGCATTTGACTACCGGGTGGGTACATCCGTCCTTCAACCCGGACGATGTCTATCAGAATCTTGTACGAGGGTTTCAGGTCTGGTATGTATCGGCGTTCTATATTGTGGCCATGTTGGGTTTGGGATACCACATGATCCATGGCGTGTGGAGTTTACTGCAATCCCTCGGTCTGAACAACACGAGATACGATGCCCTTATTCGCCGTTTTGCCGTGGCGGTCACTGCCGCCGTCGTTGTAGGTAATATTTCTTTTCCAGTGTCGGTCATGCTCGGAATGGTAAAATAGTCAGCGGGCAGATGAGGTATTTATGGATTTAGATGCCGGTATACCATCCGGTTCTATTGAACAGAAATGGGATAAGCACCGTTTCGAGATGAAACTGGTAAATCCTGCCAATAAACGGAAGTATTCGGTGATTGTCGTCGGCTCCGGTTTAGCGGGCGCGTCTGCTGCCGCCTCTATGGCCGAACTGGGCTATCATGTCCGGTGTTTTTGTTTCCAGGACAGTCCGCGTCGCGCCCACAGTATTGCTGCTCAGGGCGGTATTAATGCCGCCAAAAATTATCGAAACGACGGCGATAGTATCTACCGGCTTTTTTATGATACAGTAAAGGGCGGCGATTATCGGTCCCGCGAGGCGAATGTCTATCGGCTTGCTCAGGTCAGTGTCAATATTATAGATCAGTGCGTCGCTCAGGGCGTGCCGTTTGCACGGGAATATGGGGGGATGCTCGACAACAGATCGTTCGGCGGCGCGCAGGTCTCCCGCACCTTTTATGCCCGCGGGCAGACAGGTCAGCAGCTGCTGCTGGGCGCGTATTCGGCGCTGTCCCGCCAGATTGGCCTGGGTAATGTGGAGATGTCGCCCCGGCAGGAGATGCTCGATCTCGTGGTGGTTGATGGTAAAGCGCGGGGAATCATCACCCGGCATTTAGTCACAGGCGAAATCGAATCGCATGTGGCCGATGCCGTCGTACTGGCCACCGGTGGCTATGGGAATGTCTTCTATCTTTCCACCAATGCCAAGGGATCGAATGTGACCGCGATATGGCGTGCTTATAAGCGCGGCGCGGCGATGGCCAACCCGTGTTTTACACAGATTCATCCGACCTGCATCCCGGTTTCCGGCGACCACCAATCCAAACTGACCTTGATGAGTGAATCTCTCCGTAATGATGGGCGTATCTGGGTGCCTAAAGAAGCAGGGGACGCCAGGGCGCCCGAGCAGATTCCGGATGACGAGCGGGATTATTACCTGGAACGCCGATATCCCAGCTTCGGTAATCTGG
>CAJXCW010000115.1 GCA_913051705.1 uncultured bacterium | reverse complement strand
AATCACCAAATCACCAAATCACCAAATCACCATTTCCCCTATGCGCTTTCCTATTCTCAACTACTACGACAAAGATCATCTATCCCGCATTGCCCTGCCATTGGGCGGTATCGGTACCGGTACGGTTTCGCTTGGCGGCCGAGGTGACCTGCGGGACTGGGAAATTATGAACCGGCCTGCCAAAGGATTTATTCCCGGCGACCGATTCGGCTGCATGCCGTTTTTCGCGTTGTATGCCCGGCCAGCGGGCGGAGAGGCTGTTACGCGTCTGCTCGAGGGACCGATTGAACACTTTGAATACGAAGGATTCTTCGGCAGTCAGTCGGCAAACCACGGACTGCCCCGCTTCCGGCAGTGCGCGTTCGCGGCGGCGTATCCGTTCGGGCAGGTGATGCTGGCCGATGAAGAGGTGCCGGTGGACGTGCGTCTGGAGGCCTTCAATCCGTTTATTCCCTGCGACGCGGATCGCAGCGGGATGCCGATGGCCATTCTCCGGTACGTTTTGACCAGCAAAGTCGACACGCCTGTTACAGCCTCTGTATGTGGCGCTCTGCCCAACTTTATCGGTATGGACGGCACCGATGGCATCTGCAAGGAAAATCAGAATAAATACCGGGCTGGTGATGGATATCGCGGTCTTTATATGACCTCACGGGGTGTAGACCGGAACGCAGCACAATGGGGTACGATGGCCCTAGCCACCACGGCAGAAGAGGTCAGCTATCGCACGGCATGGCAAGAGGCCGGCTGGGGCTCCTCGAAGGCTGATTTCTGGGACGATTTCAGCGAAGACGGCCGGCTCGAAGAACGTGAACCTGGAAATACAGATATGCCCACCGCATCGCTGGCCGCTCAGGTCGACCTGGCGCCGATGGCATCCGTTGCCGTGACGTTTTTGCTTGCCTGGCATTTTCCGAACCGGTACACCTGGACGCCGGCGCCACAGGAAGAAGGGTGCTGCGACGGCGGCGCCTGCTGCGACGACAGCGACCGTATTGGTAACTATTATACGACACAGTATGACGATGCCTGGGATGTTGTCGAACAGGTAACGCCCCAACTGGACACGCTGGAAGCCGATACCGTCAAATTTGTCGAGGCATTTTGCTCGTCTGATCTACCGGATGTGGTGAAAGAAGCGGCGCTGTTCAATCTGAGTACCCTGCGCAGCCAGACCTGTTTTCGCACGCCCGACGGCCGGTTTTACGGCTGGGAGGGATGTAATGACAAGGCGGGCTGTTGCCTGGGATCATGCACCCACGTCTGGAACTATGAACAGTCTACGGCGTTCCTGTTCGGCGATCTGGCGAAGACCATGCGGGAGGTGGAGTTCATGCATGCCACCGGTGAGGACGGGATGATGAGCTTTCGCGTGTCGCTACCCCTTGAGCGGGCCCGGAACTTCCACCATGCGGCGGCGGATGGTCAGATGGGGTGTATCATGAAGATATACCGGGACTGGCAGCTCTCCGGCGACGACGATCTGTTACGCACGCTCTGGCCTCGAGTAAAGCAGGCTCTGGCTTTCTGCTGGATACCCGGCGGGTGGGATGCGGACCGGGACGGCGTCATGGAAGGGTGCCAGCACAATACCATGGATGTGGAATACTACGGCCCCAACCCGCAGATGGGGATCTGGTACCTGGGCGCGTTGCGTGCCGCCGAAGAGATGGCGCGGTATCTGAAAGACGATTCCTTTGCCGTCACCTGCCGGGATCTGTACGAACGCGGCCGAACGTGGACCGACGAACATCTGTTTAACGGCGAATACTACGAACATGAGATCCGGCCGCCCAAAAGTGAGGACGACGTGGCGGAAGCCCTGCGCGTCGGCATGGGGACGGGGGATGTATCGCGTCCGGATTATCAGCTTGGTCCCGGTTGTCTGGTCGATCAACTGGTCGGGCAATATATGGCGCATGTGTGCGGCTTGGATTATCTGGTCGATGAGGATCACGTTCGGACGACGCTGCGCAGCATCCTAAAATACAACCACCGGGACAATCTGAGTAGCCATTTCAACGTTTTGCGTTCCTACGCGCTCGGTGATGAAGCCGCCCTGCTTATGGCCGATTATCCGAAAGAAAAACCTGATAATCCGTTTCCCTATTTTACCGAAGTGATGACCGGCTTTGAATACACGGCAGCCATCGGCATGCTCTACGAGGGGATGACAGACGAAGGGATCGCGTGTATACAGAACATCCGAAATCGGTATGACGGCCGCAAACGCAATCCTTTTGATGAGGCCGAGTGCGGTCACCACTACGCCCGGGCCATGGCCGCCTGGGCTGCGCACCTCTCGCTTACGGGATTTTCTTATTCCGCAGTCACCCGGTCCATGACGCTCACCGCACAGCCCGGCCGGTATTTCTGGTCCACCGGCTATGCCTGGGGCACGTGCATCGTCTCCCGCATCGGTGATCATAGACAAGCTGAAATCACCGTTTTGTATGGCGAGTTGACCCTTTCCCAACTGCGCCTGGATGACACGGCTGCTGTCTTTGACCCCACATTCCATCTGACGGCAGGTGAGCAGCAAACCGTCCAGATCAACGGATAGTTGCCCTAGAATACATACTGAGTGCATCTCGGCGGAGATAATAATAACTCTACCGTCTCCAAACTACGGGGAAACGCTCGCTATCCAGCACATCGCCATGCTGTAGGCCCGGATCAGCTGTAGGGATGGATACCTCGCCGGCACGGACATCATATCGGGCGTCATCACCGGCCCATCGGGTGGCAAGCGCCCGACGACGATGCGTGCTGCGATTGCCCGGCGCTCCGTGGACGATCATCGCCTGGAAGACCAGGCAATCACCCGGGGCCATGGCAAAGGACGCGATGTGATGTTGGTCCCGGTCGGCTTCAATATCCGGCAACGACGGTAAGCCGGTGCCTTCATATGGGCTGCCGTCCATAAAATGATACGGACTATAGGCTTCCCACCGGTGACTGCCGCACACGTATTCCACACCGACCTGTTGTTCTACCGGATCTAATGGCAGCCAGACCGAGCACACCTGCCGGCCACTCACCGCCCAGTACGGTTGATCCTGATGCCAGGGGGTCCGTTCGGCCGTCCCCGGTTCTTTCACCAGCAACTGATCATAAAAGAAGTTGGTTTTCGACGCATCCATGATCCGCCCGGCAATTTCGGCGGCCGGCGACGCCATGGCAAATTGGCGAAAATCGGATCGTCGCTCAACCAGCTCCAGGTCGCCGAAAAAGCGACCGCTGCCGTCTTCATCCGCATATTCTTCGGCATATGGTCCGGGATGAGCCATCGCATCTTCCACCGCCTCGTCCAGAAAATCAAGCCAGTCCGTATCGAAAATCTGTTTCAAGCAGACAACCCCATCGCGTTCGTATAAGGCGCGATCCTGATCGGTGATGGGGTTAAGGGGTTTGGTTTGCATGGTTTGTTGTCCACGGTATGGCAACACCTACGTGTCGGCATCACCAAATTCTTTCCGCAACGACGTGATATCCCATCCGGCGTCCCGGTCTTCAGATTCTCTGGCTCCGACCCGCGGTTGAATCAGTTTTTCATGGCAGACCATCAGCAGGGTCGTGGCCGCCATAGAAAGCGCGACCACCGCGATCAGCGGACTGATGACATAACGGCCCAGAAGGATAATACCCGCGATCACACCGAAGACGACAGCCGTTTCCGCCCATACCGGCAGTCCAGCAAGCCACGACCCGTCATGAGAAGCCTCCTGACCTGCTGTAGATATACCGTATCACTCATGGTTTCCAGAGCAAGAAACGGCCCGATCGCCAGCATGGGTATGACCGCAATATCCTGAAAGAGCAGCACCGCAAACGAGGATTGACCGGCATCCGTTTTCATAATGCCCTTTTCCTGGAGCGTCTGCAGGACGATGGCTGTAAAAGAAAGTGCCGGAATCATACCCACCGCGCGGGTTGTCTGCCAGGGCAGTACTGCGAATATACCGATGATCGTAGCGATCAGCGTCGTAGCTGAAACCTGTAACCCGCCAAGGCCGAGGATAGGTCCGCGCATCCGCCAGAGCAGTTGCGGCTGTAGTTCGAGTCCGATCAGGAACAGCATCATCACCACGCCGAACTCGGCGAAGTGCATGACGTTCTGTCCTTCTCCCCGACAAGATGCAGACCGTATGGGCCTATGATCGCGCCGGCAATCAGATAGCCCAGCACAGATCCCAGTCCAAGCCGTTTAGCTACCGGCACAGCAATAACCGCCACTGCTAGATACACACAGGCTTAAAACATGAAGCCTTCACTCATTGTTTTTCCTTTCAGGAGCGGGTAGCTTGTGGCTTGTGGTGGATAGTATTGCTACGCACATCATATAGGCCAGTTCATCTACAACTCACGACCTGCTACCTGCCACCGGCTACGAGCCTGATATGATATATCAGCTTATGATACAGTCCAGATCTACATTTATCCTCTGATCAGACATCGTTGTCTCCAGGTCGATCATGCCGTCTCTCAAGGCTATAACAACGCGTCGATAGTCTTCAGCGTGCTGACGGATCTCCTCATCCGTCATACCAAGCGCGCCGTGGGCGACGAAAGGAGGCAGGTACGTCATGCCGCATAGACGGAAGGTCTGTTCGATAGGAATCAGTAACTCCCGAATGGTGTAGCTGTTGTGTCCCTCTTTTTGATAGGCGGCCTCGCTGCCACCGGTCGTGGTGG
Organism: uncultured bacterium; assembly: GCA_913051705.1. GTDB lineage: Bacteria > JAAXHH01 > JAAXHH01 > JAAXHH01 > JAAXHH01 > CAJXCW01. Next base: position 11,540 of record CAJXCW010000115.1, on the reverse strand, counting down.
CGTTCATCACTGCTTTGCCCTGCAGGGCGGTCCCTTCACGGCCATAAGCCCAGCCGTGTTCCAGCACCAGATCAATCCACTCCTTTAACAGCGCCGGAATGCTGTACCAGAAAAAAGGATGCTGCAAGATTGATGATATCATGGGCTTCCAGTAAGACCTGTTCTTCCGGTACCAGGATATCAAACTCGGGGTACGCCTCATAGAGATCGTGAAAGGTGACCGCTTCAATATCTTGAACGGCGCTGATGAGCACCCGGTTGATTCGTGACTTTTGCAAGGCGGGATGGGCGAAAAGGATGAGGATTCGGTTCATGGTGATGGTTCGGCTTTCATCGGGTTTTTTGTATTGGCATCCAGCTGGGTTTTGATCTCCTTCTTACTCCAGAATTTTCCCTTATCAATACCCCGGCATGTTTCCGCCTGTTCATCCCACCGATCCGGCGACTTTAAAATATCACTCCAGAAGGGGAACGTACGGCACTGTGATGGCCGGACGGGATACACCGAACAGCCGTTATCATACAGGATGCAAGGGCCGTTATCAGGCGATTTAAGCGAGACATAGCCGTCGATGCTTTCCGTATATTGCTCGAGAAATTCCTCAAATGGAAGGCCCAGGTGTTTCGCTATTTTACGGAATTCTTTTTCACTGCCGTAAACAAACCCGCCGGGAAAGGTGCAGCAGTTGCCGCATTGGTGGCATTGAAACTTCAACCCCTGATGCCAGAATCTCTTTTTGGACATGGACGATTACCTTTCAATCGGCTTGGTTAAACGGCTCACCCGGATCGCCCGCAGGAGCGGGCTCCTACTCTATGTTAACGGCTATTGGTCACGGCAGGAGCCCGCTCCTGCGGGCGATAGATAGATGATGGCATAAACGGCCTTCACCCATCACTCGTCACTGCCCTAATCCACCGTAGCAATCACCTCAATCTCACACCGGGCGTTTAACGCCAGCCCACTGCCGGCAAAGGCGCTGCGGGCCGGTTTGTTTTTGGGGAAGTAGGTCACATACACTTCGTTCATTGCAGGCCATTCGGCAATATCGGCCAGCATGACCGTGGCTTTGACCACTCGGTCCATGGAGGAACCATTTTTTTCCAGAACGGCCTTGATATTTTCCATGGTCTGCCTGGTTTCCGCCTGAATCCCACCGGGCGCCAGGTTGGACGTGCCGGGCACCGTACCGATCTGCCCGGACAGATACAGCATGTGGCCGACACGTACCGCTTCTGAAAATGGCCGACTCCGGGCGGCAGCCGATTCCGAGGTCAAATATTCGACTTCAGGCGGTGGAGGCTGGGACGGTGACATAGGTTCAGGCGCCGGTTCACAGGCGGTCAGGCAGACGGCTATGATACATAATATACGTTTTATAGATGGCATACTTTGCTCCTTTCATTATACTTTTGCTGTCGGGCTCATGTTCAGCGAGCAGACGCACCGCTGACAGATCGGATCCGACGAAACATCCAGCTGTTTACGAAACTGTATCGCTTCATTCGAGTTGAGAATCGCTTCGAGTGGCTTTTCGTAGATATTACCTAACGGCGGATGAAAAAAACAGGGGCGTACCGTGCCGTCAGCTTCTACAACCGTGGACACCCAGGGCGCGTTGCATGTAACCGGTGGGAATGTTTTGCGGCCGAGTAAGGCGTCGTAGTAAGTGACCAGTCGCCTCAGTTTATCCGGTGATTCCGCGATGAAACCGGTCTCGAAGTCAGTCTCAAAATCGTTGATCACCTCGTCCACCGTTTCGCGGAAGACCTCTGCTTCCTTAGCATCAAGCGCTACCGTGTTTACACGTTCATCATCCCAGGGTATAGCTCGATTAAAGGCATTAGAGGACACGTCCGCGCTTAAAAACGAAACCTGATCCAGGCCTAATCTATGCGCGGTTGTGATGATATTGGGCAGATCGCGGAAGTTAAGCTTCTGTAAGACGCACCGTGCTGCGATTCGAAACGATGATCGTATTGATTTTATTGCCGATACGCCTTCAGCCAGCCGATCAAACGCCCTGGGGATGTGCCGTATGCGATCATGCACAACCGGGCTGCCATCGAGGGAAACGATTACCTCGGAACAGGTCTCTACAATCTCCGAGGCCCATTTTTTAAGCAATAGGCCTGTGGATAAGATCGTCACTTTGATATCTTCCCGGCGGAAAGCGCGACATAACGCAAAGATCTCGCTATGCATCAAAGCTTCACCGCCGGACAGCACCACCCACCTTACGCCCAATCGCCGAATATCATCCATGTGACGTTCGATTTTTTCTATTGATAACTCATGCAGCGTACCATTCCCTTGCCAGATATCGCACATGACGCAGCGGCAATTGCATCGGCTGTGCGGAAACAGAACCAGCACCGGCATGGTGCGGATGCGGTCGGTAATCAGGGAGAGGGTGCGTTGGAGGAGGGTCATGTTTTTAGGATGAAGGATGGAAGGGGGGAGGGGTGGAAGGAAAGGCCTATCGTACTGTTTTCCTCCCATCCTCCCACCCCGCTACTTAACCACCCGGCCGACGATAATCGGAAACCGGGCGCCGGTGGATTTACCGAGCCAGGATCGGACTTTTTTCACCAGATGATCCCTGGTAGAGAGATCACGCCGGTAATAATGGAATGTAAACTGCTCGTCATGCGAAAAAAGATCGCTCATAATACCGAAATAACGGGCTGCCAGATCCGGCCAACCCATTTTATCGTAATACGCCCGTGTACGCTGATGGGCCTGATCTACAGAGTGTTTATTCGGGTAAACCGGAGAATCCATCACCACAAAACAGCCATGGGGGCGTAAGATACGATGCGCCTCCTGCAACACATGATGGTGAGCCGCAGTATATTGCAGACTGGCATTTGCGACCACCACATCCAGCGCATCATTCGCCAACGGTATTCGGTCCATCAATCCCTGAATGGCCAGATATGGCCGCTGTAACGGTTGAAAGGCATTAAGGCCATGCGATCCGATATTGACGTCCATGGCAATGACATCATAGCTGTTCGCCAATATTTGACTCAACCAGCCTACACCGGCGCCGGCATCAAGAATGGAAAGCCTGTTTTCTCCGAACGTGTCCGTTAACCATTTTAACAGCCATTCCAGGGATCGTAAGCGCACCGTCCATTCCTGCGTATGATGTCCCGTGAGATCCTGATAGGGCAAGGCCTCGTAATATCCCGGCTGATCACTGACCCACCCTTCTTTCTTGCGAAGCGCATCATATTGTTTACAGAATATAGCCTGAACGTCAACCGTTTTCGGATCAATCAAACAAGGTATATCCGACACAACCGGATAGGTCTGTACACATGTACTACAATAAAGTCCTGTATCTTTTTCTCCTCCAGCCTGTTCAAGCGACTGACTACATAGAGGGCATTGTAGATAAGATAACCATTTATCTGATAACGTATCGGTCATTGGGAAGTGGTGAGTTGGTGAGTTGGTGATTGATGCCGCTACAGGTCATCGAAAGTGATGAACGCCTCTATGAGATATTTTTAGAATGCACTACGCGTTGCTCGCTTTGTTTTTTCAATCACCAAATCACCAAACCACGAAGTGCTCGCATCGTGTCCGCAGGACGCATGCCATCACTCAATCACCAATTTCTTCTATCCACGCACACACGCGATCCGCCGCCTGTAGACAGTTACGGCAGTATGTATTGAGAAACGTCTCATCCAGCGGCTGGTCTGCGGGAATGGCTTCTGCGGCGGTAAGTGATCGGGCGCCGTCGAAATCTACATAGGCCAAACGGGCACTCAGCTCTTCAGGCGGGCGACCGAAATCGGCGCCGGGCAGGATCGCGACGCCGGTATCTTCCAGCAAGCGGTTGCAGAGGGTTTCACTGGTGGTCATCTCTCTTTTCGCCAGCGCTTCCCGGTGATCACTGAAATCAGGAAACAGATAGAAGGCGCCCTTCGGATCATTCAGTTTGATACCGACGCGCCTGAAACGTTCGGTCATCATCTGTCCGAGGGCTTTTAATATACGCCGGATCTGCACCAGACTGCGTTCTATATCGATGCTGCCTTCAAATGCGCGTATCGCTGCGTACTGGATCGGTGCGCAGGTCGCTGTGTACGTCTCACTGGCTACTGTCGTCATTGCATCACGGAGCCAGTCCAGTTGATTTGGAAACGCGAATGTACCTAATCGCCAGCCACCGGCGCCGCACCATTTGCTGATGCCGTTGCTGATAATCGTACCTTCCGGGTAATACCTGGCGATCGACACATGTGTACCTTCATGATGTAACAGGCTGTATATTTCGTCCGAGAGCAGGACCAGACGATATCGGCGGGCCACCTCGGCAATCGCCTCAAGTTCATGGGCTTCATAGGTCCCTCCATGGGGATTGGAGGGGTAGTTGAGAATGACGAGACGCGGCCGGTCCGGGTCCTTACGGCAGAGGTCCTCCAGGGCCTCAGGATTGATTTTCCAGTTGGTGCCAAAGTCTGTATTCAACCATCGGATATGACGTCCGATAATAGAAGCCTGAGGCGCGTAGGAGACCCAGCTTGGCGTCGGTATCACCAGGTCGCCGTAATACACCAACTGCAGAATAAACATCAATTCCTTGGAACCCGGCCCGATGATGATATGGCTGGGGGCATACCGCACCCCTTCATGCCGGAAAGTAAACTCGGAAACAGCCGCCCGCAATTCACGAAGCCCTGCCACCGGGAGATAATCTTTCTGATAAGCATTCGCCCGCAATTCTTCCTGAACACACATAGGCACCGGAAAAGGGGATTGGCCCAAACCCATTTTGAAAACCCGGTGCCCTTCGCGGAGCATCTTGTTACTGAGCTCATTAATACGCAGCGTCGCCGATAACGGTAACCCACGTACATTGAGATTCAGATGCACATCCGGACTGCGTAGATCATCTGCGTCTGATTCGAGATTCATGATGTCCTCCGGCGGTTTGTACATGTCATTCGTTCAGGATGCCGACCTCTTTTGTGATTCCCGCTCCAGCAGAAACGCCCCGGCCATAGCGCCTGCAGCACAGATGCTGACCAACCCGTAGCGGGCATTCCGTCTTTGCATTTCATAGGCCAGGGTCGTTATGATACGTGCGCCTGTGGCAGACCAGGGATGCCCTATGGCGATGGAGCTACCGTTGACATTGACTCTGCTCCAATCCACCGGCCCTGTCGGTTCGCCCTTCCATCCCTGTTCCCAGGCTTCAACATTGGCCAGCGCCTGGGCAGCAAACGCTTCGTGGATCTCGATCAGGTCCATATCCGGCATCTTCAGTCCAGCTCGCGTTAAAAGACGGGGGACAGCGATGGCGGGCGCCATCAACAAGCCGTCTGCGGGATCATGGGCACTGTATTGCATACCGCGAATAAAAACAAGAGGTTTCCGGTCTTCAGCGCGCGCTTTTTCTTCGCTCATCAGAAGTACTACAGCGGCGCCGTCTGTAACGGGAGAAGAGTTGCCGGCCGTTAATGTACCGTGATCCGGATCAAAAGCGGCTCTCAATCCTGTAAGCGCCTCTAAAGAGGTATCGGACCGAGGACCGGAGTCGTTTGGCTCACCCAGTAGCGGAAAGATTTCCGGCGTCAGTCGCTCCCGTGCCGCAACCGCGTTTTGATGACTGGACAGGGCAAGCTCATCCTGGCGTTGGCGGGGAATTTGCCATGCCTTTGCGGTCCGTTCCATATGTTCACCCATGGACAGGCCCGTACTCGGCTCGCGAAACAGGTCCGGCGATGAATGGGACAGAGAATCAACGCCGCCGGCCAGACCGGTATCGATGCGTCCTTCGGCAATAGCATCTGCAATGAGAGTTATGGTACGCAGACCGGTGATACAATAGGAGGCGACCGTCTGCGCTTCGATATGCGCCGGAAACCCCGTTTCAAAGACCAGTTCACGGGCCAGATTAGGTTTACCGGGATCAGGCACCATCGTGCCGAAAGCAAGGGCTTCGATCATGTTGGCATCGACCTGATACCGATCGAGCAATCCTTTTACGGCGTGGACGCTCATGGCCAATGGTCCCAGGTCTTTAAACGCTTTCCCCGCTCTGATAAACGGCGTACGGCCGCCTGCGATGACAGCTACACGTTGTGGTTCCATTTTGTGCTCTCTTTTGTAGAACACGTCATTTGTGCTCTATCTCCTGATACCGGGTTCTCAGTGTCCGTCGCATCAGCTTATTTGAGGCTGTACGCGGCAGATCCTGCGTGATAATCAGATCATAAATCTTAAACAGGGGGTTAAGCTGTCTGACGATCATCGTTTTCAAATCCTGTCTGAGCGTTTCCGAATCGACCTCGTGATCGAGCACGGCGAAAACCACCAGTTGCTCGGCCCCCTCACCTTCAGGCTGTATCGCGACCGCAGCGCTTTCATAAATCGCTTCATGACTTTCGATCACCCGTTCCAGTTCCAGTGAACTGATTTTGATGCCGCCCAGGTTCATGGTATCATCAGCCCGGCCCTGTGCGCGGTAGAAGCCTTTATGCAAGCGTAAGGTTTGATCCCCATGTCTTCTCAGCGTTTCGCCATAAGGATCGGATGGGCAATCTGCATAGTAGACTTCATTGTGATCTCTATTGAGCATGGTTTGTGACAAGCCTATAGACGGCGGGATCAGAAAAAGTTCGCCCGTATGGCCTTCATCGACAGGTTGCCCCTTTTCATCAAGAATCACACAGTCGGTCCCCAGCGCCGGCGTTGTGAAGGTCGACGGAGAGGCCGGTTGGAGTACGGTACAGGTGAGGTGCCCACCACCGATTTCTGTACCGCCGAGGTATTCGATGACAGGCGCTCGATATCCGGTCCGGCTCATGAGCCACAGCTGATCGTAGCGGTTCGAAGGTTCGCCGGTGGAACTGAAGAGGCGAATACGGGACCAGTCCGCATCCTCCGTTGCGTGGCCTGTCCGCCAGACGCGCACCAGGGAGGGAATGACGCCCAGCATAGACACTTCGGCCTGCTGAACGAACCGGGCAAAGCCCGCCGTATGCGGCGCGCCTTCATACAGAGCCATGGTCGCTCCGTTGATAAGGGACGCGTAAATCAGCCAGGGCCCCATCATCCATCCGATGTTGGTTGGCCAGGCGACCACATCGTCGGCGTGGATATCGTGGTGGTAGTAGCCGTCCATGGCGTTTTTTAACGGGGTCAGGTGTGTCCAGGGAATGGCCTTCGGCTCTCCGGTCGTGCCTGATGAGAACAGGATGTTGATAGGGCAGTACGGATCGCCGGCAACCGATGGGGACGACACCTCGGATGACAGCAGATCATCCCATAACAGATCATCATTTCTAAGGGAGACGGTTGAATCCTTCGATGGAATAACGATCGCAACAGGCACGTCCGCTTCAAGCACCTTGTCGTACATGGTCATCGTTTTTCCTGCTCGAATGTAATGATCTACCGTGATGATATGCCGGGCGCCGGCAATACGCATCCGGGTGTTTACTTCGATGGCTGAGAAGCTGTCGGCGATAGATACGGCGACACATCGGGCGCGAATAATCCCGAGATAGGCCGCAACGCACTCGACGGTCATGGGCATATATAACGCAATCGGCGTCTCCGGTTCGATACCGAGGTTTCGAATGCCGTTGGCTATCCGGTTGACCAGCCTTTCGAGTTCTCCATAAGTTATTACGGACAGAATCTCGTTATCTTCCGACCTTGAGATAATAGCGGGCTTGTCTGCCGCCGCAGTAAAACAACTGTCGATGATATTCATTTCCGCCCCGGAAAACCAGCACGGCTGTTCTACACCGTTGGCTATATCCAGAATGGTCTCAGGAGGCTTGGTAAACACGATGCCGAGGCGATCAAGAACATGTTGCCAGAAGGCCGGTTTGTTCCGCACCGACCAGGCGTGAAAATCAGCATAGGAAGGGATACCGAGCGACTGCATACTCGCGTATATATTGGAACACGTCCGCGTTGTTTCATCGGGCGTCCATACAACAGGGGGGCCGTCCTCCTCCGTACGAAGAGAGAAGATGCCCTGGAAGGTATTCCATTGGGCCTCAAACGGCAAATCGGTACCTTGAAGCGATTCGACGTATTCGCACCATGCTTTATCCTGCTGCACCGGATCCTCCGGAGCGAACTTTGAGGTCAACGCCATATAACGGCTCCTTGAAAAGTAATGCCAATTTTCATTAACAGACGCAGGTATGATGGTTTATAACCAATCGCCAATCACCAATTGACCTTACTCCCCATAATCGAAATCGCCAAAAGCAAAGGCTTGAGGCAGCATATGTCGGATCAATTCACCGTTCTCGTCTGTTTCCAGCACTTCCGCCATGTACGCGTTCCACTGCGGGGTCACCGGATGTGCGGCGATCTCTTCCCACGCTTCTTCCGACGGGGCGGTACCATATATAAAAAGCGTGTCTTCAAACCGGTATATGGCCATATTGACCCCATGAGACCGCATCACATCAGCCAACTCCGGCCAGAGTTCATCATGCCGTTTCTTATACTCATCGTAACAACCCGGCCGTAGCTTTAGTGCCTGACCTACCGCTTTCATTATCGGCTCCTTCGTTGCGTGCTAAATACAAGACCCACCCCTCCATCTTTCCATCCTTCCACCCTGAAATCCTCAGTCTACCACAACCATCTTCAAACACACCGCTGCCGGTACTTCGTTGATCTGGCCGATGTCGATCAGCTTACCGGTTTCATGGTTAAGCCGGAACGTCGTGGCTGTATCGGAACCCGAATTGCCGGCCAGAACAAAGGTTCCGGTCGGGTCAATACCGAAGTTACGGGGATTTTCGCCCTGTGTGGGTTCGATACCGAGCAGGGTCAATCTGCCGGTGGATTCGTCGATTGAATACATGGCCAGACTGTCGTGCCCCCGGTTGGATCCGTAGATATATTTACCGGAGTCTGTAATATGAATATCGGCGGTATGACTGGATCCCGTATAATCATCCGGGAGCGTGGTGACCGACTCGATCTCGGTCAGTGTGCCGGCCGAAGCATCGTAATGGAAGGCGGTGATCGTATTCCCCATTTCGTTGATGACATAGGCGTATTTTCTGTTGGGATGAAAATCAATATGTCTCGGACCGGAGCCCGGCGGTACGGACGCCTCACTATGGGACGTCAGGGTTGCTGTCGCAGGATCGAGGGTGTAGATCATCACCTTGTCCATGCCGAGGTCCGGCACGAATACATAGTTGTAATCCAGATCGTGCCGGATCATATGGGCATGTGGCTCTTGCTGCCGGCTTTCGTCAATGCTGGATCCTTCATGCTGGATCTTCGACACGGCCTCGCCCAGTGTCCCATCACGCTGAACCGGATAAGAGGAGATCGTACCGGAGCCATAGTTGGCGACCAGAACGCATGCACCGGTTCTATCCACGTCTATGGAGCAGGGCAGGGCGCCGTGTGAAAGCTGGTTGTTCAAATACGTCAGTGCCCCCGAGCCCGGATCAATCGCATAGGAAAACACCTTGCCACCCGGATCCCCCGTTTCACTGACAGCATACAGGTGGCTACTGTCCGGTGAAAGGACTAAAAACGAAGGGTTGTCGATCCCAACAATGTGGCTGCTGTACGTTAGCGCCCCGGTCTCTCCGTTGAGATCATATACATAAATGCCTTCGCTTTTACCGCCTGTGTAGGTGCCTACAAACACGCGAATCGTGTTGGCCATAATGAGGTTCTCCTTGATGGTTGAGCGTATGAGCAGGTGAGCAAGCGTTATTTTAAAGGGTGTGACAGGCTGGACAGGCTGGACCCAGATAATATAATGGGTAGGTGCTGACTTGGCAAAGTGAAAGAGGGACACGGTAGGTTTTGATAATCCCTTCCATTCTATCCTTAGAAATCATATACTTTATCTCGAAATGTGTTTTTGAAAACAATACTCGATTGTAGAGCTTCTTGCTTCTTTTCTCGTGCCTGCAATCCCTACAGTTAAATATGTAAGGTTTCTCTATGCCCATGCACTTTGTATTCGTTACGGATAGCCATCATTATCCGGATGCGCCTGAAGATTTCAGCGCCCCTAAGATTTTGACTCAGAGCCGACGCGTGCTGGATGCCATGCCAGTAGCCATCAATGCATTGAATCCCGACTTTATTGTCCACGGAGGAGATCTGCTCTGCGGTGGTAGTTCATTCAAGATGCCCTGGGAGACGTATATTCGGGCCGTAGGGGAGGTGGCCTCCGCATGCAGTCTATTCCAGGCGCCGACCTACTATGTGCCGGGTAACCACGACAGCGACGCACAGCAGGCTTCATTCGACCTGTTCGCGCAACACATACAGATTCCACCTATGCTGGATGTGGTAGACGTAGGACCTCGATGGCGGCTTGCCGTTGCAAATGTGTACCATGATTGCAGCCCCATATCCGAGGCTGCCGGTGTCTGGACCGAGGCATTGGACCAGGCGTTACGAAACGCAGCACGCACGGCGGAAGCGGACGGCCGTGCGCTCATCCTGGCGCTGCATCCGTGGGTGGTGCCGCATGCAAGCCAACAGGACAACCCCGAGCCTCATGGCGTCATTTTCGAAGCGGCACGTATTCAGGAAACGATTAAAACCCATCCGGCCATTATGATGATATTGACGGGCCATTACCATCGAAACCGGATCAGCCTGTTTCACGACTGTCTGATCTTAGATACGGCCTGTTTGATCGGCTATCCGATGGGGTTTCGAGACATTTGGATAGAGGATAACGGGACTTTCCGCACCCGTTTCCATGCACTTGACCTACCGGATGTCATTGAGGCTTCGTATGCACGGTCTACGCCGGAGGAAAATGAAGGATGGGCGGGAAGGTCGGAAGATCGGGATGCGGAGATGAGGTTGCCGAGATGGAGAGAATAAAGCTACGAATCAGCGATTCGGCGATTCAGGTTATTTCCTGAGGGTTTCGCTGATTCGCTCACTACGCCACCTGTCCCGGTTTCTGCTCAATTGCTGACAACTCTTTAAACAGCTCTCGCTGACGTTTATCCAATTTGGTGGGTGTCTGTACATGAATGTGCACGCGTTGATCGCCCTGGCCGTTACCGTTAAGATGTGGTATACCCTTGCCGCGCAGGCGAAACACCCTGCCTGATTGCGTACTCTCGGGTATCGTCAGCCGGACCTTGCCCGTCAGTGTCGGGATCTCCACCTTATCACCCAGAGCTGCCTGACTGAAACTGATCGGCAGTTCAAACAGCACATCGGCATCCTGCCGTTTAAAATGAGGGTGTGGCTCCTCCTGAATAATAACCAGTACATCACCTGCATGGCCGCCTCGCGGGCCCGCATGGCCCTGACCACGCATCACCAGCGTCTGACCGGCTGCAATACCGGCTGGGATTTCGGTTTTGAGATCCACCTTCTTTTCCTGCCGGCCACCACCTCTGCAAGTTCGGCAAGGGTCTTCTATAACCATACCTTCGCCACGACATTCAGGACATGTCGACACGTTGATCATCTGGACGAAACCAGACGGGGACATCTGGCGCACTTCCCCGGCGCCTCGACAGGTCGGACAGGTCACCGGCCG
>CAJXCW010000114.1 GCA_913051705.1 uncultured bacterium | reverse complement strand
TAGATTGTCCCCACTAAGATCCAGATCTATAAAAAGTTGGTCACCGGCCAGCGGCCACTGTTCTCTCGACGTGGCCACCAGGGCTATGACGCGCGCATTCATGATGGTCAACTGCATATCAGGATGTGCGGACCCATCAGATGTCCGCGAGCTACCCCGGGACATCCAGGTGTCTCCGGCAAGACCCTGAACCATGTCAAGCTCCGCCTGGACGAGAATCTCTCTCTCATCGACGTCAGGCCGACGAACGATCATTTCCACGGTACCATTATCTTGCGGAGACCGCCGGATCTTTTCCAACCCTTGTTCGAGCTCCCCGGCATTCAAGTGCTTCATCGTGTTATTCCCCCGAGTTATATATCTGATATCACTTACGGTCCAGTTGCGCCCAGAGCAACACATTCTGCATCCGATGCGAAGAGCCGTGAAACCTTTTATTCTCTACCTGAGCGTCCGAATTGAGCCACTCGTTCCGTAACACGAGATTGGTACTGCGGAGCCGATCGCAGAGGATTGTGGCCAGGTTTTTAAGGAGCATATACCCGATTCGGGGTTCTGCATCCATAACGCGACGGAGGTCTTCGTGCGGAATTTCCAAAACAGTCACCTCATCCCTGGCTAATGCTCGCGCGGATCGGGGGGCGCTGTCAACCAGGGCGACTTCACCAAATATCATCCCGGGATGTGCGACGGCGAGCTGGACCGTCTTAGGAACGGGCTGGGAGGGAATGGTGATCTCAATGCTCACACGCCCGGTGCAGAGGACATACATCTCCCGTCCTGGACTTGCCTCCGCAAACACTTCACTACCAGCCGGAAACCGCCGCTCCCTGCAGCAGGAGGCTATGGCTGTGAGCTCCTCTTCCGTTAAGTCAATGGTCAGGGGCGTTTTGTGGAGAATTTTCATTATATCAAGAGCCATAAAATGTGACCGCCTTTACATAATTCATACTTCCCTTCCTCAGTTGACGATAGCCTTGTCTAGTTCCTCAAGGAATGTATCCCACGTTCCGTCACCGTGGATGTTCTTCGACTACATGGTTCTCAGTGCACAGTATGTCCAATTTCCTTACCCTCTTTGTCCCTGTAAATGACGGTTACCGTATCGCTCAATGCAATCACTTTTCGAAGCACCGCTGCTATGTTTTCGTCACTGCTCCCGCCCGGCTCCTGTCCTGGTTCGCTTGACATATGTATCCTCCTTATTCCATCAGCTTGACTCTTTACCCCCCCGGCCGCCTGGCGGATTAACACGGTACTCATCTAAAAGGGGTACACAACGTTTGAAAATTCAACTCATTGGGTAACCTCTCAATATGAAGGTATAAAAAACTGAGTTTTCAGGGGATTACAATATACCGAATCTGTATCTACGATCAAACTTTTTTCTGATTTGTTAGGGAAAACTGCCGAATGGTGGTGCGTATGGTAGGATGCCGTGGATCCAGGTGACCTGACAGATGGAGCAGGACATTCGTATCAATCAGATAGGCCAGGATCGGGGATGATCCTCACAAATGCCCGCACGACTTACCGCGTGATCGGACAGTACCGGCGTATCCGGAGTGACGGTTCTTCTACATGGCCGCTTCTGCCATCTCCGTCACCGGTTGTTCAACAGGCGCCCAGATGTCAAAGTTGCCCTGATCTGTTGCCCGTACAGCAGACAAGGAGGGAAAATCCATCCCCTCCTTCGTCTGGCCTATGGCGCCTGTGACTTGCTTGCAGGTTTTCTTCATTCTGACGGGATCTATGCTGTTTTAATGCATCGCGTAACACGGGCGATAAATCAACCGGTGCAATAGAATAATCCGCCTTAGCCTAATGACCATATGCGGCGCCGTTGCTGCGCGAATCCGGTCCTCCTAACCGATAACCGGTTTCCGGATCGACCATGATGCTGTGGCCGTCACCCTGTCCCCCTGGCACACTCACTCTGTGTCCCATTATGGTAAGCGCATCGATGACATCTACAGGCGTGCCATGCCCCTCGATGTTCAACCGGTCAGGGAACCATTGATGATGAAGCCGAGGCGCATCTACGGCCTGCTGGATGGTCATGCCGTGATCGACGACGTTCAAAATGAGTTGCAGCGTCGTGTTGATGATGGTCCGCCCGCCCGGGCTGCCGACGACGAGGTACACTTCCCCGCCTTTCGTCACGATCGTCGGCGTCATGGAACTTAGCATCCGCTTCTCCGGCGCAATCAAATTCGCCTTCGTCCCGATTTGACCGTTAGACAGGGTCACTCCCGGTTTCTTATTGAAATCACTCATCTCGTTGTTCGTCAGGAAACCGGCGCCTGTGATCACGATATGAGAGCCGTAGCCGCCTTCCAGGGTGTACGTGTTGGACACCGCATTTCCGTATTGATCGACCACCGAATAGTGCGTGGTCTCGTTCGATTCCGGGGACAAATTCAGTTCCGGACCTAATTCTTCACTCCTGGTGGCATGGTACGGATCGATCGTCATCCGATGCCTGGCGGCATGCTCCTTCGAGGTCAGGCGGCCGATCGGGATCTCCACAAAATCGATATCGCCGAGATACTGTGCCCTGTCGGCATACGCACGGCGCATCGCCTCTGCCATCAGGTGGATGGTGCGGGAAGAGTTGTGTCCCAGTTTTTTGAGATCATACTCTTCGAGGATATTGAGCATCATGGTCAGCGTGATCCCGCCTGAACTGGGCGGCGGCATCGAGATGATGCCATATTCACCCCGGTACGTGCCCCTGATCGGTTCGCGGATAATCGCCCTGTATTCGGTGAGGTCCTTACGCGTAATGATACCGCCGTTAGCCATCATGTCCTTTTCGATCAGTTCTGCAGTTTTTCCGTTGTAGAAACCGTCATGACCGTTTTTCGCGATGCGTTTGAACGTTTCGGCCAGATCCTTCTGAACCCAACGATCCCCCTCTTCCCAGGGCTGGCCGTCTGCCCGCAGCATCGCTTTCTTACTCGCCGGAATCTGAGAAAATATAGGGGCCCGGCCGTTGAGCCCGCGCGCGTATCGATCGGTCAGGATGTGGCCCTTTTCGGCCAGATCGATCGCGGGCTGAATGACCTCCTCAATGGACATGGTGCCGTATTTTTCGAGAGCGAGCGTCATGCCGGCAACCGTGCCGGGCACGCCTATGGCCAGGTGGTGGTTACGATAATTGTACGGGTGCGATTCTTCCCCGGTACGACGACTTACAGTAGTAATGTTTGGATTGCGGGCGTATTCGCCATTCTCATCCAGATACATCGTCGCCGTAGCTTTAATCGGCGCTTTTTCCCTGTAGTCGATTGCGACCGCATCTCCGTTGGCCATGCGGATAATCATAAATCCGCCGCCGCCGATATTACCGGCAGACGGATGCGTGACCGCCAGGGCGAATCCGACCGCAACAGCCGCGTCGATCGCATTGCCGCCTTTCTTGAGGATCTCTGCTCCTATTTTAGTTGCCAGCGGTTCTACGGCAACCACCATTCCCTTCTTACCGACAACAGGTCTTCTTGAAGCTGCCGGCGCATGGACCGGGACCGATAAAACGATAAAAAACGCAAGCAGCAAGCTCCAGAGCATTACACGCGACAGACATCTCATTTGTGCACTCCTTTATAGATGATCACCGGTATGTGAGCAAGGCACGCAGTCAAGTGCGTGCCTTGCGCCTTATTATAGGGGTTCCCGTAGTAACAGTGCGATCCTTTTCCATTTGCGATTGAAGGTTATACATAACAATTAGCCAGATTTTTCACAAAACGCAACAAAAAACATATTGATGTCGCCGCAGAGCCCAGATTACTCAATCAAAGCTCATTGACATAAGTTTTTATTACGAGATATCATTCCGGATTCCGACTATGTAGGATATGAGACAGCGCCTATCATCACATGACCTTGTATGATACGCTGCTAATCCTGTTCTGCTGGATGAACGGCGGTACATGCGCATCCGTAATCTTTTGAAGATATGCCCGTTGGGTAGATACAAAGTGGCATGGTGCCGGGAATAGGTGGTCACAATATTGCCCTCGTGCAAGTTTACATTCGATGAGGTAAGTGGCCATGAGGATGCGAACTAAAATGTGTTTCATGAAACCACGATTCGGATAGGCCGTAATGCAATCCGGACCGATCCCACCTTGAAATCAACCCGCACCTTGCAATGTCAGTAGTATTTCCTATTGCGGTGGACGGGTATATTCGTATCATTTATAGTACCCCTATTATTTCATTATCGAGACGCCATATGCATCCTAGCGGTAGACAGAGGGAAGATGAAACGAAAAAACGAGCAGCCAGACCACAATTTGAATGCTTGTAAGCCTAACTACCCATTTATGTTATCTAAGTCGGGGTGGGGAGATTTGAACTCCCGACCTCCTGCTCCCGAAGCAGGCGCGCTAACCGGACTGCGCTACACCCCGATGTTCAGTAAGCAGTAGGCAGAAAGCAGCAAAAACTTGCTTACTGCTTACTGCCTACTGCCTTCTTACTTTTCCACGCCATACTTTTGATCATCAGGACCACAAACCGCCAGGTATCTGCCCCTAACCGCATAGAACTGTGCGGGGCGGTGTAGATGGTTCGTATCGGGATGGACTCGATACGAAATCCGTTTATGCTCGCTTTGATGAGCAGCTCGGACTCGGTTTGAAACCGCGTGGTATCCAGAGTGATCTGCCGGAGTACCTCCGTTCTGATGAAGCGATAACCACATTGACTGTCCCGGATATGTTGGCCGGTGCGCCAGGAGAGGATACGGGAAGTCAGCCGATTGCTGAACCGCCGGTGCCAGGGCATCCCGGCCGGCCGGCCCATGCGAGATCCGATGATGATTGCTCCCGTTTGCGTTTCCCCCGCTTCCAGAAACTTCGGAATCTCACGTTCATCATGCTGACCGTCCGCATCCATGGTGATAATGGCTTCATAATCCTGTTCCAGCGCCCAGTTGAAACCGGTACGGAGGGCAGCGCCTTTACCGCGGTTTTGTGGATGCCGGATCAGATTGGCTCCGGCATCCTGGGCTGCCGCCGCCGTGTCGTCTGTCGAGCCGTCGTCGATCACTAAAATATGGCGTTTGTCAAAGATCTGTCCGGCGTTTTGCAACAACCGGGGCAGTGTAGACAGGGCATTATATGCCGGAATAATCAAGGCAATGTTCATGGCGGTGATGCTCTCTTGTCAACACCAAATCGGGGCGACTGGATTTGAACCAGCGACCACCAGACCCCCAGTCTGGTGCGCTACCGGACTGCGCTACGCCCCGAAAAATACGCTGATAAAGGTATATGATGGGGCGGGGAAAAGCAAGGGAAAAATAGAAGATAGTTCTGAGTTCTGAGTTCCGAGTAAAATCAGGTCTTGCCTTCTCGGAACTCGGAACTCAGAACTCAGAACTACCTCTTCACGTACAAATCCGTTATCGTCGAGTTATCGATGAAAAACGGCGCCTGGCCGGTGTTATCTTTTTTCCAGCCGGCGAGCCAGGGTTTTCTCAGTTGCAGGACGTAGTCGTGGAAGACGAAGGCGCCGCCGACGTCTTCTATCAGGATACGTTCGGCCTGATGGTACATCTCGTTTCGTTTGGCCTCATCGACTTCACGGGCAGCGGTTTCGATCAGCCGGTCGAATTCGGCGTTGGTCCAATCATGGCGTCCTGCAGGTTGCGTATGCCAGACCATACCGAGCAGATTGTGCGGATCGGGAAAGTCGTACTGGAAGGGAATCAAACTCAGAGGGATGTCGTATTTCGCCATGGCGTCGCTGTATACCCGCGGTTCCATATTCTGCACACCGACGGTGATGTTGAGATGCTCCTTCAGCATCCCGGCCATCGCTTCGGCCGCCATTAACCGGTGCGGCAGGTCGTTACGCAGCTGGATATCCACCGATGGAAAGCCCTGGCCGTTGGGATAACCCGCTTCGGCCAGCAAACGTTTTGCACGAGCTGGATCGAACCGCTGGATATCTTTCAGACGATCTCCGGAATAACCGGGGAAACCGGGCGGCAGCATGGTATACGCCGGCAGGGCCGTACCGCGAAGCACCACGTTGCACAGGGCCTCCCGGTCGATAGCATGGCTGATGGCCTGACGGACCTTCAGATCGGAAAAGAGGCCTTCACGGGTCTTGAAGAACAGATACAGGGCGTTGAAATCCATATACTTATGCAGCTCGGCCTGCAAGCGCGGGTCGCGTTCGATCCGGCTCAGATCGCGGACATCGACGTAAACGAGATCCAGTTCGTTGTTTTCATACGCCAGAAGGCCCGTGTTTCCCCTGTTTTTGAAAATAGACCTGATCTCCGAAAGATATCCTTTGAGGGGGCCATTATAGTAAGGATCAAGTTCGAAGGTCAGATGTTCCCCGAGACGCCATGTCTTGATCTTGTAGGATGAATTGCTGACCCCGTTCTCGTCCGTCGCCCATTTGACCCCGTATTTGTTTACCTGCCATTCAGGAACGGGTATGGAGGTGAAAAAGGCGGTGATCATGGGCAGGTATGGACATGGACCTTCGGTTTCGATGACCAGCTTCATATCGTCCACAGCACGAACACCGACCGTGTTCGGATCATTGGTCTGGCCCGTGTTGTACGCGCGGGCTCCTTTGATGTCATGGTAGAAGAAGGCATAGCCGCTGGCAGTGGCTGGATCGAACATGCGTTTGTAGCTGTATTCGAAATCGTGTGCCGTCACCGGCCGGCCGTCGCTCCACCGGGCGCCCGGACGCATGTGGAATGTCCAGCGGGTCATATCATCGGAAGACGCCCAGGAGGAGGCTGCGCCGGGAATGACCTGATTATTGTGATTCAGCATGGTCAGGCGCTCAAACAGGAATACGATGCCGCCCACTTCGTAGATGGCCACGCCGATGTCCAGATTGGTCGGCTCGTCGTTCAGGAACCGGAAGATCTGTTGATCCGCCGGCGCTGCATCGGCCGGCATGACTTTGCCGACCGCATTACGTATCTGGGCCTCCGGGGCGTTCTGATACCATAGGAGGGCCACCAGGGCAATGGTTAATGCCGGGGTCAACTTGAATATCCGCCTCATGATAAACTCCAGGTAATTTATGAGAGGAAGAAAGGCTGAGGACGAACGTTCTGTATACACAGTTACTTGCAACCATCTTCTCCCACCCTCCCACCCTCCCACCCCTCCATCCTATTTCTTCGCTTTCTACTTCCCGCCTTTTGATCTGGTCGGTTTTCTGGATAACTTGAGATCGAGCCAGGCCATTTCGTTCTGTGACAATTTCGTATCCAGTGATTGAAGATTCGCCGTGATTTCATCACCACTGCGGGCGCCGACCAGAGGAAATATATTGAGCGGCTGGTTGAGCACATAGGCAAGGGCGATCTGCGGGATGGTCATTTTTTTCTCTTTGGCCAGGGTTTCGACCCGATCGAGGCGTTTGAAATTATCCGGTGTGCAGTATGCTGTTGCGGAGCTTCCGTCCAATACGCCTTCTTCAACAAGCTGTTTGTAGTTGTCCCGCCTCACCTTTCCGGTAAAAAATCCATTGGCGATGCTGGACCAGGTGAACAAAGGCATCTGGTTTTCCTGATACCACGCCCGCGCTTCTTCGCCGTCAGCGCCGCTGATGCTGATGCATTCAGCCCAGGGCGGCTCAAGCTGATCGGCCAGACTGAAGTTCGGACTGCTGACACTGAACGGTTGCAGGCCGTTGGCCTCTGCATAGATATTCGCTTTTCGAATCCGGTTATGCGACCAGTTCGAACCGCCAATAACACCGATACGGCCATCATGGATGTATTGGTTAAGTATATCCACGATTGGCCCAACCGCCTTTTGAGGATCATCGCGGTGTAAGAGACACAGGTCGATATGATCGGTCCGGAGCCTGGCCAGGGAATCGTAGAAGTCAGCTGTGAGGTCGAAGGGTGTGACACGGCGCCGGTCCGTATTATGATGACAGCCTTTGGTGAGGATAACGACGTCTTTCCGGACGCCCCGGTCTTCGATCCATCTACCCAGCACGCGTTCACAATCCCCGCCACCGTATATATGGCCGCAATCGAAGGTATTGATTCCGGCTTCGAATACCTTGTCCAGCAAATCAAAACTATACTCTTCTTCCGCCGTGCTGAGCATGATGGTCCCCTGCACCAGCCGGGATATGGGTTTTTCGACGCCTTCGATATGGCCGTATTTCATGTGTTCTCCTTACAGGATTTAGTGATTTAGTGATTTAGTGATTTAGTGATTTTTCAATCGCCATTCACCATTCACCAATAGATTTATTTTCCCTCGCCCAGCGTGGCCGCAAGCAGCAGAACATGTTTCGCCGTGCGCAGCATCACCGGGATATCCGCCCATTCATCCGGATATCCGCGTCGTCCGCCCCGGCCGCCGCCGAGACCAATGGCCGGTGTGCCGCCACCGATGGCCACGTTCATATTGGATGAGCCCATGTTGCTGACACGCACCTTTTCGAATCCGAGGTGTTTTGAAATAGCCTCGGCGGTAGTGACCAGAACTGATTCCCGGGCGCCCGGGATCTGACCGCCCGGTGTAAGCTGGAATGGTTCCATTTTAAGCTCGATTTGCGTATCCGAGGCGACCTGTTTGAGAATTTCGGCCACATTCTGCTCGATATCCTCTACGATGGCTGCATCCATAGACCGAATATCGAGAGAAAACCAACCGGTTTCGGGCTTATGGTTGTAAACGGCGCCGCTGTTAAGCATTGAGATATTAATGACTGCCCGTTCATCGGCATGTTCTTTTGGATGGGGCAGTTGCAGGATCTGATCAACCGATCGGCCGATCGCCTGATTGACATTGGGAAGACCGCCTCGCAGTGAGTGGCCACCGGGGCCGGACGCGATTACTTTCCACCAGTGAATGACAATAGCGCCGTAACTGATGCTCCGGCCGTCCCCCAGGATATCCACAAAACCGACCGCTCGGTCTTTGTATTCCTCGTAGACCATTTTCATACCGACGAGTCCGGTCTCTTCCTGAGCCACTGCAGCAAAAACCAGATCATGCTCGGGCATTATGTCGTTCTGCTTCAGCGCTTCTGCGGCCGCCAGCATAGCGGCCGTAACGAGTGACGTATTTGTCCCGGGGCCGACCACCCGGTCGCCATCTATCCGGGGCATTGTACCGGCTTCTTTCTGATGGGCAGCTACGGTAGCCAGATCATCCAGTGTGGCGATGAATATGACGGCTTTGCCCGACCGGCCGGGTATGATCCCGATCGCGTTCGGCGTCTCATCTACACGCACCTGTGCCAATCCCATCGCCCGCATGCGTTCAGCCACAGCCTGCGCCCGTCTATGCTCCTGGCCCGATGGGGAAATAATGCCTCCTATTTCAACCAGGGACTGTGCGATGGCCGCCCGCCGGGTGTCGATATGCTGAAGTCCTTTCAGCACACTGTCCTGCCGGAGCGCTTGTTCTAACGATACCTGGGCCATAGCAGAAGATGCCTGAATAACGACCAGACTCAGCATGATGGGTATTAATTTGCCTGGATATTGCCTCAATGTATTCCAACTCATATTTCCTCCTGTGTTCTTCAAGAATCGGTATTAAACGTCCATAGGGTATTTCAACCCTATCTCCTCCCGAACCGTATCCAGCGTCTTTATGACAGCCAGTGTCTCATCAAGCGGCATGGTGCAGCTTTCCAGTTTACCGGCTCTCAGGCAACGCCCAACCTCTATGGCCTCATAGTTATATCCATTGCCACTTCTTTGCGGCTCAATATGAACAGGGTCGTTACCGTCGACGCTCAAGGTCGCCGTTTTTGCATCCCAGAACGGGGATTCGATGCGGATTTGTCCATCGGTACCGAGGATGGTCGCCTCTTGTGGTGTTGACGTACGAATACCGGTCCAGAGCGAGGCCAAAGCGCCGGTATCGTAGCTGAAGACCATCGCCGCTTGTTCATCCACAGCGGTCTCACCGATTTCTGCCAGCGCCTTGATACGGGACGGTTGCACGCCGAAAACCATAGAGGCCAGTGAAATGGGATAAATACCCACATCCATGAGGCCACCGCCACCCAGCGCCGGATTGAATAGACGGCCATCGGGGTTGACGCCGGCGCGGAATCCGAAATCAGCCGTCACCATGCGCACTTCACCGATTTTCCCATCGGCAAGCCACTGTCGCACCTGAATCAGCACAGGCAGGAAGCGCGTCCACATGGCTTCCATAAGAAACCGGCCGTGATCCCGGGCACACTGAATAACCGTCTCTGCTTCCGTTGCATTAATAGCAAACGGTTTCTCACAAAGGACGGCTTTGCCGGCTTCCAGACACAGAATGCTGTTGTCCTTATGAAAGGTATGCGGCGTGCCTACATATATCGCATCCACTTCTGGATCACGGGCCAGGGCTTCATAACTGGCATGGCGATTCGGCGCCCCATACTTGTCTGCAAAGGCATCGGCGGTATCTTGCGCCCTTGATCCTACCGCTATCAGATCGGCATCTGCAACGGCCTGTAATCCAGTAGCGAATTTATTGGCAATACTTCCTGTTCCGAGGATCCCCCATCGGATATGGTCGGACATGTTTCCCCCTGTTTTTATATCAAGATCGACGCGGCCAATTTTCACGGCCTCTTCGTAAGTATATGATTCAACCGGGTCATGGAAAAGTAAAATAGTTGATTATCTCAGCGCCATGGGATCGGCACACGCAGTTCATGTGCTATGTCTTCCAGACCCTGCCGATGATCATCACTGAGCGGAATGCCTGCTTCCGTCCATGCTTTTTCTCGATCGTGTTCCGGTCCGCCCGGAAAATCGTACCGCTCAGTTCCTTTCATGGGAGGCAGGTCGTGGATATATCGCATGGAGCGATCCATTTCATTTTTGAAGGTGTCAACCGACACAAAACGGCTGATATCCACCACGAAAATGAAGGCCCCGTAAGAAGCGGCTCTGTACGTACGCTGTGCCTGTGAGAAGGCCGGTTCCATCATGCCGCACAGGGCGCCTCCCATCATCAGCGCCGTACCGACCAGGCCGAGACTCTTAAAAAAAGGGGCCGGCATCTGTTCAAAATAAGACAGATATTCCCCCTGTTCAAAAAAAGAGGCGCCCATATCCACGTTAAGAGGGGTTTCGTTTCCGGCAGGGATACCAAAACTCATCGGTGGGTTCCCCAACGGATTCCAGAGTGGATCTGTCTGCACCGGTGTCTCACCAATCAGGTGACCGGAAACGCAGAACCCGATGCAATCCTGTTGCATCGCCATACGCGTATATTTCCCGGCGCTTCCGAAGTGACCGTGATTTCTGGAGACGGCAGCACCGAGGCCACTCTGTCTCGCTTTGTTTATAGCCAGCTCTGTCGCCCGATGGGCTGCTGGATGGCCGAGGCCGCCATCACCATCTACAACGGCCGTTGTGAGATCTTCACGCACCGTAATCACCGAAGGGGATGTATTCAACGCCCCATCCAGAAAGGCGCGAATATAACCCGGGGTGGCTTGCGTACCATGACTCAGGACGCCTCGTAAATCCGTGTCAATCAAAAGGTCTGTGATCAGCTCAGCATCTGCAACGCCTGCTTTGCGGTACAGGGTCGTACAAAGTGTTTTAAGTTGTTCGACGGATACCCGGAGGGCATCGATGGGGGGGGTATTCATGGTCAGGTCCTCTCTTCGAAGGATTCATACCCCGTACCAACGACGGTCTCGGAGAACTGTACATGGCCGTACATCTCCGGTACGTGCATGTTGTAAATGCCCTGCCGGGACCACACCCAGTCGCTGTCTGTGAGCGTCCCTTCCCGATTGCGGTTCACCCGCGACATGTTCACCCGCCACTGATCGCCGTGCTGTGGCGGACAGCTTACCCCGATACAATGCGGCGCCATGCTCTTCCAGTCGAAGGCGATCTCAACCGTCCAGCCCTTGTCGACGATCCACGGGGCGTTGAGTGTCCCATCGATCTGGACGGCGGTTTTAATGCCCTCCCAATCCCAGGCGGTCGGATTCCAGTCCGGATCGGGGGCGCGGCGGTGGTATACCTCATCTAGCAGCAGGTCCCACACTGTGTTGAGCGCGTTCATTTCCATTTCCATATAGTTTAAAGCATCGCCATCAGGGTCGATAAACACCTCAAAGTCGGGATCGGGGATGTGGGCGTCCCGCTGTGTTTCCACCCCCCATATGTCCGGGTCTTCGAGGTCGGCGGCGACATAGAAATAGTCCTCATCCCACAGCATTTTAGCACGGGTGGCCAGTGGCGGGATCTTCCGGTCGTCTTCGATATGGACGAACAGGTCGGTCCACGGCGCTTTTTTCCACGATGGCTCGTCCAGTTTTCCGTCGATGGTGATCGGGCCGCAGGTACGATAACACACGTATTGCCGGGGCTTGATGGTATCGATGGCATGAAGGATTTTAGGTATATCCTCCGCCGGTTCGCGGTGGAGGCGTTCCAGATGTTCAGGGGTCAGTTCCGGCATGATGGGATTGCTCCTTTATTTTACCAGGCTCCAATCAAAAACCGCACCCAGATACGTGTCCTGATTTTGTGTTAAGCCTTCGTATATCTGCTGGCAATCTGAAGGGGAGGCCAGATGTGTCAATAATGGATCAACGATCAGTCGTTCTTCGGTAATCCACCGGGCGATCTGCCGGTAGTTGTCCAGCAGGCTCCAGTGCCGTTCCGATTCGTGGTAGGGCCACCGCCATTCGAGGGCGCCGATCATACGGATAGCCTCCAGGTGGATATGCAGCAGCATGGGCGTCACATCGTATGTCGCCCGCGCCCGTGGGCTGCCGAGCAGGATGATTTCACCGTACCGGCGGGTCAGCAGGGCGGCTTCGTTAATAACATGGCTGTTACCGATGGCCTCCACGGCCACGTGGACGCCATTGCCGTCCGTCCACGCCATGACCGCGTCTTTCAAATCTGTCTCGTTGGGATTTACCGTTCGCTCAAGGCCGCATGCCCGGGCCTTCGCCAGCCGCAGGTTCGACAGGTCGGCGGCCATGACTTCGGCGCCGGCCATGCGAAACAGTTGCGCCGCAAAGTTACCGACCAGCCCCATGCCGATGATAAGAACGGTTTCCCCCGCCTGTACGGAAGAGGATCGGAGGGCGCCGATGCTGACTCCGGCCATCCGGGCGAAAACAAGGCGTGTGCCGTCTGTGTTTTCCGGCATGGGTAAGGCCATCCGGCCGACATCCGCCTTGATGACGGAGCAGTGATTGGAAAAGCTCAGCACCCGGTCTCCCACTTTACAGGAAGACACTTCAGTACCCACTTCGAGAACCTCCCCTATATGGCCGTATCCGGTATTGCGGGGATAGTGTCCTTCATCACCAAAGGGCATCTCTTTTACCAGACCGGTAAATCCCGCCCCTTCTGTTCCGGCGCTGACGACCGTATATTCTGCCCGTACCAGGGCTTCGTGGGGCTGAAGGGTATCGTCGATCGCTCTGTCTTGAAGTTCGATGTGGCCCGGTTCTGTGACGATGAGTTGTTTGGATAGCATGGTATTTAGTCCTGAATGTTGAGATGAAAAGCTACCGGACCCGTCTGTTCATAGAATTTCGGTAATTATCGGTAGATGACGCCTCTGATTTGGTTGCCTCGATAGCGTACGGTCTGGTCATTGACGCGTTTGGCTCCGGGTTGGGTGCTGGCATCGTCTGCATTGTTTGTGAAAAAGAATCGCTTTTCTAATATGTAAGGTTTGTCCCAAATCAGCGGTGGAATGGGATCCCGGCGATGTTGTTCCACCGCCTTTTTAATCCCTTCCTGTATCTGTCGCCGGGATTCTACAGCGGATAAGGAGATGGCGGAATGCCGGCTGAGTCCTTTTTTGACCGGAACGGTAGTGATGCCGGGAATGAGCCCTTCCGCTTCCTTACACGCGTCTTCTTCGCCACTCAAGAAAATGAGCGGCAATCCCAGGTCGCCATGATACAGGGCAAACTGGGCTATTTCGCCGATCAGCTGACCATTGAGCTTGTAATAATCAATCGTACGGCTGCTCTGCGTGTGGTTCTGATTGCTTGTCGCCACCCCGGCCATGGCATGCTGGCCGATCATCACACACGCGTCATACGTCCCCACAATCGGATCGCGTACCGACACCAGGGCGCTGCAGGACGCCCGTGCAATAGTTTGGCGGCAGGATGCAATGACTCAAAATCAATTCCGCCGGGACCATGACCGTCAAACACCAGCACCTCCTCCACACCCGCTTTCAATAGTCCATCGATCGCCGCATTCACCTCCGCCGTAGCCAGCCGCATCGCCTGATCGTGATACTTTCCATCGGCATACGATTGTTGCTCAAAGGATACAATTCCTGCAACCCCTTCCATATCTGTGCACATGACTATTTTCATGGTATGATTCCTATGATGTTATTATTACCGGTTTATCCCGTTGCTGCGGCGTTAATGGACGGTAACCATCGGGAGTGATGACCACGGATTGCTCCAGGTGTAATGAACCGGCGCCGGCCATAAAGAGCGGGGCTTCTATGTTGAGGACCATGTCACATTCCAGAAGAAGATCCGAAGGTTCATCGACACAGTCGTCTTTGATCCGCAGTCCATTGTCCGGGGCCAGGATCGGATAGTCACGCACTTCCAGACCGATACCGTGGCCGTGGGGGTACATCTCCAGACCGGCCATGGAGACGACTTCCTGCATAGCGGACTGCACCACCGATGACCGGACGCCCGGTTTCATGGCTTTCAACCCGGTGTCCATACAGGCACGGAGCGTATCGAATCGTCGCTGCATCACGGCAGATAGCGACCTCATGGCCAGGGTTGTCCCCGTATCGGAGCAGCAGTTACGGTAGATGCAGCCCCAATCTACATATTCGACCGGTGAGTCGCCCAGGATAAAATCCGGTTCCGTACAGATGCCCAGGCCGTGATAGCCGAAGGCGAAGTGATCCAGATCGGCATTCATCTCGCCGAGTTTCGCTCGAAAATGATGAACAACCTCCTGGATATTTTGCCCTGGGCGAGCCCGGTCCATGGCGTCCATCGCTGCCCGTTCACTGATTTCAGCGGCGCGTGTCAACCGCTCTATCTCATCGCGAGATTTGACCATGCGGAGCAGTAGGATCAGGTTGGAGCAATCCAGCCACTGGGCATGAGGCAGAAGTTCTTTAAGCGCCTCATAGCGGGCGGGTGTCAGTCCATCTATCTCTATGCCCAGCCGGCCATCTGCCAGGCCTCGATCTGCCAGGGCGCCGGCCAACGCTTCTGAGGAAGAGGTATACTCTGGTGTTTCAGCGAGCAGATCATAGATACGAAGGGCTTCGCCCGGCAATTCGCCCGGCGGCAGGCTGGTATCGAGTCCGGATGGCCCGAGGAGACGTATATCTTTGACCCGGATGTCCATGGCATTGACAGCCAGGAGCGCTCCAGTTGACATCAAGGCCGGTTCCCCCTCTACCGGACACAGCGCATACCCCTGGAAAATATCCGATGATCCTCCCGGCGTGACCATGTATTCCTTCATCAACGGATCGATCCAGATGGTGTAGTCCGTGAAATAGGTAATATTGACCGGGGATGTGGCGATCAGAGCGTCAAGGTGATGCCTACGCATATAGAATTCGGCGCGAGCGGTGTTGAAGAGCATGGGAGATAAATAGTTGGTGATTTGGTGTACGCGCACGTCCCGCCGGGCGCGTACAGGTAAATTGGTGATTTGGAAGGCTAATATAATGGGAGATGGGAGATGTCAACAATGAAAATAATGAGGCGAGAGTCTATGAGATATAGCTCGCAGGAGCGAGCTCCTACCGGATGGAGTGACATTTTAAGCGGTAGGCCTGTTTCAACGGATGATTACAGGACTGTTGATGGGATTGGGCGATGCGATGCCGGATAGGCTCTTAACAATCTAAACAATTGAGCAAGCTTGCAATATCATGTGCCTGGTTGACACGCTCCATCCAAGGGCTATATTGAATGGGCTGAAATCCCCCTATTTATTGTGGCTGTAAACGCTCGTGTTTCGTGATGAATTATGCTGCAGAATGTCAGGTAAATAATGAAAACAGATAAAACCCTCGTACATTACAACATCATCCGTCTCCTTGGTAAAGGCGGCAAGGGTGAGGCATACCTCGCCGAAGACACCCGCCTCAAATGCGAAGTAGCCAATCTGATGCGTAACATCAGGCAGTAATATCAATTAGGAGGAAATACCATGCTGAAAATAAACCAGAAGAAGATACACCTGCTAACCGCTCTCTTTTTCATGGCCATGGGGGCCAATGCCCTGGCTCAAGCATTACCCAATCCGTATCGGACGGTCGATAACTGGGCTAAATTACCCCCCGGCCGG
>CAJXCW010000113.1 GCA_913051705.1 uncultured bacterium | reverse complement strand
TGCGGGCCCGAATTAATATAACCATATCCCGATAAGGCCGGCCGGCTGTATTAAGTTGCTCCTATCCATTCAGCCACGGCTTCGGCTTCTCGCGTGTCGAATACCTGTAATGTTACCGTCGGATGATCGGAAGGCGCAAATGACCGGGCGGGTTCCAGGATACGATCGGCATCGAATTCCGCCGGATCTCCAAAATGATAGACGTGGATGGACTTGTTGGCGACCTTCAGGATGGGTTCGACAGAGCGCCAATTTTTCGACAAGGGCGCTTCGATACGAGATCGCCCGTCACCTGGAAATCCGGCGATGTTCTCGACCCGCGCTTCCCGCCATACATAAATAGCCTGGCGTGGATCGTCCACCACCGCCACATTCTTTATGCCGTCATGTGCTACAGCACGCAACAGCCGCTCCTGAGCATAGCTGGTATCCTGATATTCATCCACCAGGATAGACCGGCAGGATTGATGCATCCGACATCTCAACTCCGGATGCCGTTCCAACAAGTCCACCGCACCCATAATCAGCCGGTCAAAATCCAGTTGATGGCCGGCGTAATTTCTTCGGTGCCGCCCGGTGTTTCGCAGTAACGCTTCCATAGCGCTCCCCCGGTCGTACGCCACGCCTGACGTATAATCAAGGATCGAGATAGAGCACTGATCGCTTCTGTATTTTCAGGCAAACCTCCATCGGCAGCATACCCGCGAAGCAACCAGAAAATGAAACGCTGCATAGTAGTCACCCACGGCGGAGATTTTCCTGTTACCTGCTCTATCCTGTAGCGGAGACCCTCTGCATTCGTCTCAAAAAACGACAAAAAGAGGATGCCGGCGGCCGGTGTATGTTCCAAATATAGTTGGGACAGCCGATGGGTTTTACCTGTTAAGGGACCTCCCAGGATAAATTAATTCATGGGCAATGGGTTGATTGGTTAATCGTTAAATATACGTCGGCTGCACGGTGCACGCAGGACAAGCATCCTTGAGATGCTCTCGCCGGGCGGTCCAGAAATCATGCGCCCCGACCAGCGAGCAATCCGCCTGGCCCACTTTGCCGAAACGCTCCTGGCCGCGATCTCGAAGCGTAGTGTGCAGTTTCTCCGGATGAACAGGGCAGGGACCATTTCGAAATGCCAGACCTCGTACTTCCTTCACCGGACCGTCTGATGTGACGATCCGATCCGTATTGCCGAATGGGTCGATGCAGCCGCAGGGGATCGACATTTCAGCTACGTGAAAAGCCGTTGTCGTAAAATGCGTGACGCCGAGTGCGAGGAGATAGCCGTCACCCTGCACCAACCGGCCGATGGGACTTTCCGGCGCCCAGATGCCCACATCCACATGATCATCCCGGCAGTAATGGGCGGCGTTGGGACCGATGGCCGCCACGCAATGGGTCGGATGCAAACTGCGCACGGCATCCGAACGCCGCCACATAACATCCGGGATCGTCCCGTTTGTCGTCGGCGTCGTCATAGGATTGAAAACCTGAGCGGCCCGATGGTTGAATGAGGGCATCAGTAAGGTACCGCCCGGTCCAATCGCCTCAAGCAAGGCATCGATCATCGTCGCTGCGCCGCCCGCCACATCACCTATGCTAGTCAATGAACTGTGGACCATCACATCCATATCGGATGCCAAACCGAGCGTCCGCAGGTCCTGGATAAGACGATCTTTCGATATCATCTGATCTTGCTCAATCAGCTTGACATAGCCGAGATCGGCCAGCGCTTCGAAGTACAACGCAACATTAGCCAGGGATACCGGGTGCTGATATTCACAGGAAAGCGCCGTGGTGATCTCCTTGATATTCCGGCGGCCATCCGCCCAGAATACCGCCCAGTCCGATAGTCTTGCAGCGCCGATCCGCCGGGCGATGTCCTCAGGGGTATTGGCGAGGGACGGCGATAGAAAGGCGATACGATACGGCACACGTCTCGCACGGGAAGATACAGGCGGATCTTGTTTCGAATATGTGCCAGCCGCAGCCGTTTTTACCCGTCTTTCACAAGCATCCAGATGGGTCATGATTTCCTGTCGGTCCCCACCCCACATCCAGCGTTTGAGCTGATCAATGGATGTTTGGTGTGCATCTATCAGGTAGCCTGTTTCGTTTGACGAAAGCGGTGTCTCCGATGCGTCCTGATCATCCGTCCCATGCCGGACGGTCTGCCCTATGGTAGGCGCTAATCCGGCCATTTTATTCTTAACGCCACCCGACAGAATGGCAACCATCCGATCCGTCTCCATCGTCGCCAGTTCCATCAGTTCCTCATTGCCCGCATCGGCGAGATAGTATAGATACCCGGCCATAGACACCGCGCAGGCCGCCAGCCCTTCCGGACTTAAGATTTCATCAGCCGTATCCCCGGAACTGTGGTAGGCATCAAACACGCCCTCGTCGCGATAATGGGTCGACAGCCAGGGACAGGGAAATCCATATTTCGGATCACCGGCCAGGGTGTCCGAAGTGGATACAAAAGGACCGGTATGGAGCGTATAGCCGGGATTTTCAAGCGCAAGTGTCGCCTGAAGCATATATTCGCCTATTCTATCCACAAATCCAGCGGACATTGGGATAGTCGATCGCCACGTCAACCGACCGTCACATACAGACGGTTTGGCGCCCAGCGTATCGAGGCACACCCCGGCCAGGGGCATCTGAAGTCGCTTCACATGCTCCATATAGTGGAAAAAGCCATAGCATTCATAGGCGTTGAGAAAGCGAATGGTGCGACGAGGCCGTTTTATTTTCCCATCCGCAATCAGCCCTTCAAGAATACGCGCCATCTCAAGACAGATCGATACCCCTGAGGCATTGTCCATAGCGCCCGGCTCCGCGCTGTGTGCGAGGACCCACACCTCATCCTGCGGATCATCGCTACCGGGTACCAGACCGCTGACGACATCATGATGGCCTACATATTTGCGTACATCAACGGTCACATGAACCGTCAAGGCCCCCTGTCCCCGGATCAGGCCACGCAACCGTTGTCCCTCGCTGTGCGACAACACCAGGCCCACCAGTCGCGCAGGATCCTCCGAACGAGGGATCTGCCCCCAACCGAATTTGACCCAGGCCGTGGCATCTTCTAATTCAGGCTGCAAAAGATCCGTGATGACGCCGATAGCGCCGGTCGCATCGATTTTCTTAAGCATCCCGCGCGGCGCCATATTCATCAGAATAATCTTACCCGTCAGGCTGCCGCGTGGCGCAGCCTCCAGTTCCTCAAGCGAATCGATGATGACCAGTTCACACGTAATCCCTTCTTTCGACGTCCCGCTGCTCCATTGGATGACATGCCAGGGATTTTCCTTGTAATCCAGCAAACGCTTCTTCACCGGAGAAATGATATCCACCGTAGCGCCGTGTACATCCGAGACTTCCTGTATGATCCACCGGCCGGTATCGATACTGCCACCGGACAGTACGGGATACACCTCCGTCTTCGCTCCAGCCGCCTCATACCGATCCACAAGCGTCTGCGTCGTCTCATGAAACCGGTCAAACGAATTCCACCGGTCGGTCGCCACTACCCCCTCCACATCCTCCATAATCCGTTGCCCGTCGGCAGATGCTTGCATCAACGGGAGAATTGTGTCGCAGAAGGTCGTTATTGAAGGAGGGGTTTTATCAGCCATAAAAACCTCATCAAGTGAATGCTCCCCGCGTCAAGCTGCGGGGCATTATGCATGGAACCTCGTCGATAACGAGGAATTGTTTGAAAGCTCGCTTGCGTGAAGTACCGCAAGCCATGCGCTTTGCTGTTCTTTTCAGTTGGGGCTGAACGGTCGTCGCCTGATCGAACGAGCGTCAGCAAAGCTCCGATCCTGGCAGTGGCTCTAACTAACTATTAATCAGATGCATGACATAATGCAACGGTAAAAGTATAAACGAGGGGTGTAATTCACTATCCAGTAAGTCGATAAGGGGTGCAGGCTCGATTTTACGTGAAATAAAACCTGCATCCCATTATATTAGATCCTGATGTTACGCTATCTTTACGTAACCCCTTTTCCACTTACCATTTATTTTCACATTTCAAGGAGGAATTTATGGCCAGGCATATGGTCAGAATTTGTACCCTGATAATCGCTGTTTGCCTTATCGCTGCTTGTGGCGCCCCATCGGAGTCACCAGAGATGACCGAAGATGAATTGGTCGCCAAAGCACGAGGCATTCATGATCGCGTATTGACGATCGACACCCACGATGATATTCCTTTTAACTTCGCCACAGAGGAAGTGGACCCAGGTAAACGCGGTGGGCGTCAGGTTGATCTGCCAAAGATGGAGGAGGGCGGTCTGGACGCCGGGTTCTTCATCGTCTTTGTGGGCCAGACAGAAAGAACGCCGGAAAACTATGAGAAAGCCAAAGTCGATGCGATGAAAAAATTTGATGCGATCCATCGTATGACCGAAGAGATGTATCCGGACCGGATTGAACTGGCCTATACGACCGACGATGTCTTACGCATCCACGAAAGTGGTAAACTGGTCGCCTGTATCGGTATCGAAAACGGCTATGTGATCGGTAAGGATCTATCGTTACTCAAGAAATATCAGGAATTAGGCGCCCGTTACATTACCCTGGCCCACGGCGGCCATAACGATATCGCAGATTCGTCTACCCCGCGAGATCGTCTGGGAGATGGCGAAGCAGAACATAACGGCGTCAGCGCATTCGGTCAGGAAGTCATTGCAGAAATGAACCGGGTGGGCATTATGGTCGATGTATCTCATATTTCGAAGCAGGCCATGCTGGACGCGGCAAAGTACTCCACCGCCCCGGTCATTGCCTCGCACTCGAGTGTAGCCGCCTTATGTGATCACCCGCGTAATATGGACGATGAGCAGTTGATGGCTTTGAAAGCCAACGGCGGTGTTATGCAGACCGTAGCCTTCAACCCCTATGTCAAAAAGGTCTCGGAAGCAAAAAGTGCGGCTACCGACTCCCTGCGGCAGGCGTTTGGCATTACCGGTTTCCAATCCTTCCGGGACATGTCGGAAGAACAACGAGCAGCCTATGACCAGGGTATGGAGGAAATCAACAAGACATGGCCACGGGCTAACGTCCAGGATTTTGTAGACCATATCGATTACGCGGTCAAACTGATCGGCCTCGACCATGTAGGCATCAGTTCGGACTTCGATGGCGGTGGCGGTATCGACGGCTGGAACAACGCTGCTGAGACTTTTAACGTCACCCTGGAACTGGTGCGACGCGGCTATACCGAAGAACAAATTGCACAACTGTGGAGCGGCAATCTGCTGCGCGTCTGGCGCGAGGTAGAACGGATCGCCGCCGACCTCCAGAAAACCAGCTGATAAAGAACATTCGACAGAAGGGTAAGGGGATCATGAACCGGCGAACTATAGGCATTATTGCCGTTATTGTTTTTGGCCTGATGATGCCCATCAGGCTCTATCTTGAGGACCAGGAAAAAAAGAACGGGAGCAGATGATGTATGAACTCTCCCAGGAGTATGCCGGGCGGCAGCGGGCAGCGGGGGATTCCATGATGGCGGACTTCAACCGGCAACAGGCCGAACAATTGACCGCTTCGATGAAATCCCTGGACGAAATAGGCCGATCGCTGGACTCTTTGAAGACGTCGATGGAATCCCTGGACAACTCCTCTTCCCGGATGACGGATCTATCAGAGATGCCGAACCGGGAAGAGATCCCTTAATCTGATCTCGACCTGGATGATCTTCTGGGTATCAAAGAAACTTGAGCCAAGAATCGCCGAGAATCCAACGCCATCCCTCTATCAGGATGCAGGCATCAAAGAAGAGGTGAATGTCAATTTCGATCAGGCGAAAAAAGATTATCAGGCCGCTCTCGAACTCGATCCCACATACGGCGCTGCCATGTTTCAATTAGCAAAACTGCACCTGCAAGTCGGTGAATTGAAGCAAGCCGAAGCCTTGGCCGACCAATGTGAAAAGTACGATCCAAGCTATGCAAATGGCATCCGAAAAGACATCAAAGCCTATGGGGAAAATAATCCATGAACCAATCACCATTCACCAATCACCATTCACCAATTCATCCCTTCCACGGTCTCGACGGCCGATCCCGTTCCGAGGAACCACGAACAACCGGCCTGACTATGGTCGCTGATTGGGGCATCGGTCCGCATGCACAAAGCGATCTGCTTACGACCGGCGCGACTTTCTTTGACCTGGCCAAGATAGCGGTGGGCATTTCCCGTCTCCTGCCGGACGAAGTGCTGAGGAACAAAATTTCCATATATCGTCAGCACCAGGTAGAACCGTTTCCCGGCGGTCAGTATCTGGAATATGCAGAAGGCGAAGGTAAAACGGATCAATATCTGTCTGCGGTTGTTGAGGCAGGATACAAGTGGGTAGAAGTGTCGGACAATATGGCGACTGTTACCCTTCAATGGAAGCTGGATATGATCCGTAAGGCCACCGAAGCGTTAAACCTGATGGTCCTGGGCGAGGTAGGCCAGAAAGAAGGACTCCAGACCGTTGTGCCTATGGGTGATGATGCTCAGGCCTGTCTTGATGCCGGCGCCCAGGTTATTCTTCTGGAGGCTGCGGAACTGATCGGCGATGACCCGGCGGTTGCAAAGGCGGTAGAAGCGGTTATCCAGCGAATCGGCCTCGATAAAGTCATGTTCGAACTGCCGGGCCCCTGGATCGAAGGCGTGACCCACGAAAGTATACATCGTATGAGACGACAACTGGTGGATCAGTATGGCCCTGACGTCAATATCGGTAATGTCGAACCGTCGGATTTAATCTCTTTAGAAGCCTATCGTCGCGGCCTCGGTGTCAATGCGGGGCAGAAATCCCCATAGTAAGTGTGCCCATATGCAAACCTATATTCACCAACCGGTTCCCATGAGAGACGGCGTCGATCTGGCGACGGATGTGTACACACCCGATGGTCCCGGCCCTTTCCCTACGGTCTTAATTCGTACGCCCTATCAACGCGCAAAAGCCGCCGGAAATGGACCGCTCTTCACGAGTCGAGGCTATGCCGTGGTGATTCAGGACTGTCGGGGTAAATATGATTCAGATGGCGTTTTCAATCCGCTGGCTGATGAGACCGAAGATGGTCAGGTCACCCTGGATTGGGTAGCCAACCAGCGATGGTGCAATGGCCGTATCGGCCTTTGGGGACGCAGTTATCTGGGTATTGTCCAGGTGCCAACGGCAAGCGGCGGCCATGAGGCGCTGAGATGCATCCTGCCTTCGGTGGCCCCAGGTTCTTTCTTCCGGGACTGGATTCGGTACGACGGCTGTTTTGCGCTGGCCAACACCATCCGCTGGGCTTTGACACACGCCTCCTGTCGGAATCAACCGAGTATCGCTCATTTTTCATGGCAGGACCTTAATCACCTCCCGAATTTACAGGAAATGATACAACACGTGGGCTTCGACACGCCATGCCTGAAAGATTGGAGTGATCACGATCAATATGACACTTACTGGGAACATATCGATCAGGACCGGATGCATGCGCATATCCGTGTGCCCGGGTTGCACGCCGGTGGCTGGTTTGACCATTTGACCAGGGGGCAGTTCAATGCGTATCGCAATATTCGCGATCAAGGCGGTACGGAAGCCGCTCGATCAGGGCAGCGCCTCCTCATCGGTCCGTGGGGTCATAAAACCGTCAGCAAGCCTGGTCCTGCTCATCAACAATACGGGGATTGGCATTTCGGGACGGAAGCGAATCTATCTGTCATGGCTCATGAGTTTCAATGCCTGGATTTCTACCTGAAAGATATCGACAACGGCTATGCGCAGCAAGCGCCCGTTAAAGTTTTTTTGATGGGCGATAACAGATGGGTCGACCTGGATGATTGGCCGCCTCAGGTTGATATGCAATCCTGGTGCCTTGATTCGGACGGCAGCGCCAACATGTGGAGCGGGAAGGGTGCCTTAAAACGTGAAGCACCGGATCGAAGTATGGAAGATGTCTTCACCTATGATCCGACCAATCCCGTCCCTACCCTCGGCGGCGCTATTTACTGGGGACTGGATCAATGGGGACCGGTCGATCAGCGGCCTATCCTGGATCGTACCGATGTCCTCTATTACCGAAGTGATCCTCTGCCGAACCCTATTTCCATCATTGGGGATATTAATCTGGATCTGACCATAGCGAGCGACTCGGTTGATACGGACTTTGTAGCCAAACTCTGTGTGGAGGAAGTCTCGGGAGCCGTCACCTGCCTCACGGTAGGCTCTTTACGCTGCCGTTATCGTCAGAGTTGGTCACAGCCGCAGCCGCTCACACCGGGCGAATCCTCTCCCCTCACCCTTCGTCTGGGCCACATGGCGTACACCTTTCCCGCAGGCAGTCGAATCAGCCTCCTGATTACCAGCAGTGATTTTCCACGTATCGCCCCTCATTCGAATACCATGGCTGCCCCCTGGGCATACGACGAAATCATAACCGCACGTAACACCGTACGCCACGGACCGGGTGCCCCTTCCTGCTTACATTTACCAGTAATGGCCTGGTAGAGGCTACAAAAACCCCGGCCGCCAGAGCGTCAAAAAGAGAATGGAAATACTAAAATAGAGGAGCAGGGACAGCCCATCATTTAACGTGGTGATGAGAGGACCGGAAGCGACAGCAGGATCAATACCAAGCTTATCAAAGAAAATAGGCACCAGAGCGCCCAGGGCAGCGGACAGCACAATCGCCGCATACATGGCCGTACCGACACAGGCGGCGACGATCGCATCTCCGATCCAGACACGTGCCACTACATAGACCAGGAGACCGAGCAGCACCCCCATCATACAGGCGATGCGTAGTTCTCGCAGAACCACCCCGAATGTACTGCCGGCCTGAATATGCCCTATCGCCATATTACGAACCGTAACCGTTGAGGTCTGAATACCTGAGTTGCCACCCATCGCCATGATGGCCGGTATGAAAAGCACCAGCAGATTCATATTCTTGAGCGAATCCGAAAACACATCGATGACGCCACCGGACAGCAAGGTACCGGCCAGACAAACCATCAACCAGGGCAAACGACGCTTGACAACGCCGATAACAGAACGCTCTTCAAGTTCTTCCGAACTCATGGCAGCCATCTCATAGATATCCTCTGTCGCCTCATCCTGGATGACATCTACGATATCATCCACCGTGATCTGTCCCATCAGAACCCCGGCCTGATCGACGACCGGCAGGGCGAGTAGATTGTAATCCGCGAAAATATGTGCCACTTCTTCCTGATCCATATCCGGTCGGACAGAAAGCGGGTCGGGTTGCGTCAGTTGATGAATCCGTGTGGTGTTAGGGGCCAGCAGAAGCCGTCTTAAAGGCACCGTACCGATCAGATGCTGCTCCGCGTCCACTACGTACAAATAAAACACTTCGTCTTCGTTAGCCCATTCCCGCAGGTGTTGTATCGCATCTTCAACGGTCATCTCCTCTCTAAGCGTCACCAGCCGCGACGTCATAATCCCGCCACCGGTGTCGTCTGCGTGCGGGAGCAATCCTTCGACGGTCTCCGTCGTATCATCTGCCAGGAGATCCATCACGGCGGCCATCCGGTCTTCGGGTAGTTTGCCCAGGAGATCCGTAGCATCATCCGGGTCCATATATTCGATGTAGCGGGAAAGAAGCCGATCATTCAGGTGTTCGAGAAGCGTCAACAGGGTAGGGGTTTCTATCTCGGAGAGGGTATTTGCCGCCAGAGGAGCGGCGATGAGGTCGAAGGCGAGTGGTTGATCATCCTCCGGCAGCTGGGCGAGAAGGTCGGCCAGATCGGACTCGTGCTGATTGTTCAATATAAGCCGGAGGGTAATCAGATCCTGGTCATCAAACAATTCGCGTGTGATCGCCAACAGCTCATCCTGGCGCTTCTGCAGGCCGCCCTCCTCAAAAACATCCTCATGCTGCGACGACAAATCTGACACACCATTCTCCTGAGTTTAACGCTATTTTTGAGAGAAAGATCGTCACCCCGGCGAAAGCCGGGGTCCAGTGACGTCCTATAAAAAAGTATTATTGCGCCAACAACTTTACCCGCACATTCTCCAGATTCACATCAGATACCTTGATCAGCGCATCTTCATTAAACAGCCGGCCGTGTTCTTCAAGGGACACGCTATCGCCTTCGGCCGTTTTATAATTGCGAAAATCCGCAAATCGGATGCCTTCGACCATGCGGATATTATGCGCTGCCCGGAATCGGGTTCCGCCGCCGTTGACATGATAGGTATACGCCAGATAATCCATCGTATGATGCTGCGTATGAATCCAGTACAGAAAAATATCTTGCCAATCCTGTCCGCCACCTTCCTCTCGAAACGTGACTTCAACCAGATGATACGATACGCCTTTTATGGTTTTTTGCCCCAGATAACGCTTAATGGTGGCTGCATCATTGAGTTTATAGGGTAAAAGGGCGAAGTAGACGACCGAATTGATAGAACCCGGGAGTCCTGCCTGCATCCGTTCCGACAGTTCGGCCCGTTGGCCGTTTATTTTCCGATAAAACCCACCATTGGACAGCATATCTTCGATAGCACGTCCCGATGTATCTGCATACGTACGGGTATAAGAGAAGGCACCGCCTTGATGCTTCACAGAAAAATGCCGACCACGAAAATCGAATTCAATCACCGACCCTGCGAATCGCGCCCCTCCGGAGACCTCAATCGCCTGATCAATGATGGCCTGTGGATCTGGCTGCTGTGCGACAGAAGCCGTGGCCACACAGAAAACAAAAATACTCACCAGCATGATACGCATAAGAACTCCATATTATTTGATCACCATTCAAAATTCCCTCTGTCCCCGCAACAAATCTTCCATGGTCTCACGCACTCGTATCAAGCGAGCCCGACCATAATCGACAAGAACCTCTGCCGGCCGGGGTCTTGTATTGTAGTTTGAACTCATGCAAAAACCGTAGGCACCGACATCTTTAACGGCCAATATATCTCCCTCTCGAATATAAGAGATGGACCGGTTGCGAGCAAAAAAGTCAGTGCTCTCACAAATATTACCGCATACATCATACACAAAAACCTGGTCCTGTATGTTGCCGGCATTGACGATTTCGTGGTGGGCATTATATAGCGGATGTCGAATTAAATGATGAAATCCGGAATCCGTACCTACAAAAGTACGATCGCCGTTAGATTTCACCGCGTTGCATCGCATCAGTAAGACACCGCTCTCGCCTACGATATACCTTCCAGGCTCTAATTTGAGCCTGAGACCTTTACCATATTCGTTGCAAAATTCCGTGAAACGGTCTGTCAATCTCTGGCCCAGGGTGTTGATATCAAGCGGGACTTCGGCCGGCGCATAGGGAATGCCGAACCCACCACCGAAATCTACAAACTGAAGCGCCTTAAAATGCCCGGCCACTGTCAACAAGGTTTCCGTCGCTTCAAGAAAGGGAGCCACATCAAGA
This sequence comes from uncultured bacterium, assembly GCA_913051705.1. Classification (GTDB taxonomy): domain Bacteria; phylum JAAXHH01; class JAAXHH01; order JAAXHH01; family JAAXHH01; genus CAJXCW01. The sequence continues at coordinate 4,986 of CAJXCW010000113.1, read as the reverse complement.
AACCCGGACCCCACATGGGCGTGAACACCTGTTACCCGAAGTTGATATTGTGTCAGTATATTATGTACTTCGTCTAAAGACTCATGTGAAATACCAAACTTACTGTCCGGCCCTCCGGTGACACAATGATCATGATGCCCGGAACCGACATTTGGATTAATTCGAAGGGCCATATCCGTATCGGGGGCCATCTGTCCATATCGTTTCAATTGGGATACCGAATCAATATTAATCAGAATCCGGTGTTCTAAAAGAAAATGCATTTCCTCATCGGTCACATTATTACCGGTAAAAAGAATCGCATGAGCGGGGAATCCGGCTTCTAAGGCCATAAAAACTTCGCCGGTTGAGACGGCATCGATATAAGCACCTTCTTCACGTAATAATCTTAATATCGCCAGGTTGGAATTGGCTTTACAGGCATAGTGCACATCCAGATTCAAATAGGGGAAGGCCGAATGAAATTGGCGAAAACGTTGACGGATACACTCGGCATCATAGACATACAGCGGGCTGCCGAATTCGGCTACAAGGGTCTCGGCCGCTATCCCGTTGATATGGAGTTGGTTACTGTGTATGGTCATCTTAGTAATAGTTATTTCGTGATCTGCTGTAGCACCAGATAGAGGGTCGTCAGCGTGGCCGTAACGGACAGGGTTTCCTTGAAAATGGCATAGAAGTCGCGTACCGGTTTTCTGGGCACCCAGATCGTATCCCCCACCTGAATATCCGTCTCTTTCGGTGAAAGCCATTCCTGGGTCTCCGCCTTAATCACCTGAATATGGCTAAGCCGGGCATGTTTTCCATATCCGCCGGTTTGTGAGATATAATAATCTAAAGGTCTGCCGGAGATGTAAGGTACCTGGCCCGGACTGGCAACCTGGCCCATGATCGAGATGGTTTCATTTCTGGAGGGTATGAAGATGACATCACCATGTTGTAAACGTACATCTGCCGATTCATCTCGCTGATCGAATAGTTGAACGAAATCAGCGACCACAAATTGCTGATTGAAAATCGCCTGCGCTTCGAAATCAGCCACTTCTTGCGGCGCAATACGACTCATGCGTAATCGGGAGATGCGGATCAGATTGGGATTCAGCGGCGGCCGGTTGGGGTCGAGAGGCCTTACCACGGCGCCACCCGGCAGAAAAGCATCCTCCGTAAAACCGCCGGTCAGTTCGATAATACGGGACAGCATGACGCCGTCCGGCTGTATCGGATAGCCCCCAGGAAAACGCACTTCGCCTCTGACCGTCACCAGGAAATCAGTCTGTGTATTCTGAGCGATACGGACAAATATACGATCACGGGGCTGCACCGGCGTATTCAACGCAGAAACGCCCTGAGTCAAATCTACGGGTATGGTTTCTGCTCTCCGTAATCCGTCGAGGCCGATAGAAAAACGGGATATCTCTACCTTCGTTCGGTCCGCTGATACGGTTAATCCACCGGCCAGCTCCAGAATAGTACCCAATACATCCCCCTCGGCATATTCGTAGAGGCCGGATATATTAATCGCTCCGGAGACGGCGACCGTACCGCCTTCGACATTACGAACTGGCACGAAAACGATGTCGCCATCCCGTAAAAACGGATTGTCTTCGAGACGACCGGTAGCCAGATATCGGCGAAGATCCACTTTAATCACAGAACCGTCCTGCCGACGGATTTCTATATTGCGATCAGAGGCACGTAAAATCGGAAGCACGTAATCCGGATTGGCTTCCTTCAGCCTCTGATGAATACCTGTGGTCCGATTAGCGAGAACCAGCACATCGGACACCCGATCGACAGGCGTAGCAACCATACCGCCGGGCATGTTGACGGAACCAGCAATGGTAATACGAAATTGACGCGGATATAACAGCGTCGTGGAAATTTCCCCGGTTCTATACAGGGGCCGGGCTTTTTCTTCCACCCGCTTTTTAAGGCCTGAGAGCGATAAGCCTTTGACATCAATTTCTCCGACGGTAGGGATCACAAGCAACCCTTCCGGCGTGATGGTTAATGCAAAGCCCGGCGCGACATAGGAAAAACTGACAAACAGGTTGTCCCCAGGACCGACTATATAGTCATCCGGATCGATCGGACGTTCCAACGGAGGCGTGATCAACCGCAGATCAATAATATCCTGATCCATGATGTTCGGATCAAAAATATTAGGCACAAGCCCTTGTAACGCAGAAGGTGTACGGCGACTTGATTCTCGTTCCGTATTGCGATTGAATCCCTCTACGGCGCCGCGCTGCGCCCGAACGGATATAGGCGACAGGATGACCATCCAGACGATATATACCAAGGCAATGCCAACAAATCTATATTTCGTCAAACGGTACTCCTTCTCTGACTGTTTTGATGGATAAATGCAACAACAACATGGATATTTATCTCCTTATAACTTAAATTTTTAGCTTTTGGGATAAAGAAATAGGGATATGGCAACCCTTGTTATCATTGCCGGCGTATGTTTTTTATATTTTTACAACCGATTCAGTATAACCAATTATTTCTCAATGAGTTAGATGCATATAAAAATAGAATCATGAATTTGCATTCATATCCAAAAAAATGAGAAAATACGGGGGAGATTTTTGTTATTTTTTTGAATTTTTGACCTCTATCGAACCGCTGTATCTTCCTTTTCCCCTTGACATTATGGCTATCTATCATATATTTCAGATATATATGCGTAACTCTTTGTCGCACAAGAGGAGAACGGGATGGTTTTAATCTATCCAGAATTCAACGCCGACGAAGTTTTTTTATGGTCCCGCGACAGCGAAAGTCGCGTGTCCGTTCTTTGTCCGGCGCTGCCCATGGTTACGAAATGTCTCGGCCGTATTTTGCGCGAGTCGCATCAGGGTAAAGCAATTTTAGCCTGGGGAGATCCGCTCAGTATTGAGAACCTGCGTCATCGTTTGGAATCAAACGGCATAGACACGTATGACTATGAGCCGGATAAAGCTTTGAAGGCTGTCATCAGATGACGGAACCGACTTCTTTCTGATCTTTCCAACCTGTTCTTACAATTTTTATAGAAAAGGCGGGGGCTTGTTCCAGTAACTACCACATGGACACCCCGCCCTTCTTGTGTCGTTCAACATGTGCATGCAATAAGCACCCACGCCGTATTACCTCTTCCAACGGGCTATACATACCCTGCGCAGTTTGTTGTATTCCGTACTCAGAATCATCCTTTGAAATCTGCCTTAATATAGTCTCGGTTCATAAACGCGATAAAATCGACAGCGATTTCTTTCGGACAGGCTGCTTCACATTCCGTATAATTGGTACAGTTGCCGAATCCCTCTGCATCCATAGTCTCAACCATGTTTTTAACACGACTATACCGTTCAGATTGCCCTTGAGGCAACATATTGAGATGTGCGACTTTGGCGGCTGTGAATAACATCGCCGCACCGTTGGGACAGGCTGCCACACAGGCTCCGCAGCCGATACACGCGGCCGCGTCGAAGGCCTGATCCGCTGTAGCTTTCGGAATGGGTATCGCGTTGGCGTCCGAGGCCGTCCCTGTGGGGGCGGAGATATAACCGCCGGAGGCGATAATACGATCAAAAGCACTACGGTCGACGACCAGATCTTTAATCACAGGAAAGGCATGCGCCCGCCAGGGTTCAATCATGATGGTATCGCCATCTTTGAAGCTGCGCATGTGTAACTGGCAAACCGTAGTGGCCTTTCGGGGACCATGCGCCGTCCCGTTGATGACCATACCACACGATCCGCAAATGCCTTCCCGGCAGTCGTGGTCAAATGCAATTGGATCTTCGCCTTTTTCAACTAACGATTCATTGACGACATCCAGCATCTCCAGAAAAGACATATCCAGACTGACATCCGGTGCATCATAGGTGACGATTCCACCCTCATCAGACGCGTTTTTTTGTCGCCACACATGGAGAGTAAGATGCATTATTTATAGCTCCGTTGCATCAGATGGACATATTCGAATGTCAGAGGCTCTTCATGTCGCACAGGCTCGCGATTTTCTCCGGTATACTCCCAGGCAGCCACATGGGTAAACTGATCATCATCTCGTAAGGCCTCTCCTTCACCTGTCTGATACTCTTCTCGAAAATGACCGCCGCATGATTCTTCACGCACCAACGCGTCGCGGCATAATAATTCACCGAATTCCAGGAAATCCGCGATGCGTCCAGCCTTTTCAAGCGACTGATTGAGTTCTTCATTCGTCCCTATTATCTTCACATCCTCCCAGAAGGCTTCACGGATCTCCGGGATTTTCTCGATGGCATGCGCCAGGCCTTCCTTGTTACGCGTCATACCGCAATAGTTCCACATAATCTTGCCAAGCTCTTTATGGAACGAATCGACCGTACGGCGGCCTTTGACGCCAAGCAGCCTGTTCACACGCTCTGTCGCTTCCGATTCCACCTGTTTGACTTCGGCGTGGTCCGTATCCAGGTTGTCCTGCCGTGCGTTGGCCAGATAATTACCGATGGTATACGGGAGAACAAAGTACCCGTCGGCCAACCCTTGCATCAGGGCACTGGCGCCGAGCCGATTGGCCCCATGATCGGAAAAATTAGCCTCACCGATTACGAACAGACCGCTTATTGTACTCATGAGGTTGTAATCTACCCAGAGTCCCCCCATGGTATAATGGACAGCCGGGAAGATGCGCATCGGCCGTTCGTACGGATTCTCGTCTGTAATCCGCTCATACATCTCGAACAGGTTGCTATACCGCTGTTCAATCATATCCCTGCCAAGCCGGTTGATCGAATCTGCAAAATCCAGATACACACCGAGTCCGGTCGGTCCTACGCCGCGTCCTTCATCACATACAGCCTTTGCTGCACGGGAAGCTACATCACGCGGCACCAGATTACCGAAGCTGGGATAACGGCGTTCCAGGTAATAATCCCGCTCGTCATCCGGAATCTGCTCGGGCGCCCGGGCGTCCCCTGCTTCTTTAGGCACCCAGATACGCCCATCATT